>JBJTKU010000089.1:0-2506 GCA_046096605.1 Candidatus Planktophila sp.
ATTGAGAGCCTCGAAGATTAAAGCAACACCTTCTCGTGATAAATGTTCAAGGGCCTCACTTGAGCGAATGTTCGGATCTCTGGGAAAAGATGCCTTTGTATATATGGGACCAGTATCCATACCAGCATCTAGTTTAAAGACCGTTATACCTAAAAGCTCATCACCACTTTCGATTGCTCGTTGAACAGGTGCTGCTCCTCGCCATGCAGGAAGAAGGGAGAAGTGAAGGTTAATAAATCCGTGTTTCGGAAGGTCAAGTATTTCTTGCGGTAGGAGGATGCCGAAGGCGATTGTTACCACGCAATCGATATCGCCCAAACGATCTGCCATCTGGCTCGACTGGGCAACCTTGACACACTCGATCGAGTGAGTATCGGCCCACGAGGCAACCCCACTTTGAGTCAGACGCTGTCCACGTCCAGAAGGCTTGTCAGCGGTTGTAAATATTCGTACTAAAGAGTGGGGACTTTCAAGAAGTGCATCAAGTGTTGGTTGAGCAACCGAAGAGGTCGCAGCAACTGCCAAGCGCACTACTGACCTCTGCCAAAGGTACTGTGTGGTGAAACCTTCACTATGGGAGTAATCCCCGACTCAGAAGCGATTCCAAACCATTCGGACTCACGAATTTCCTTCATCGCAGATTTTCGCAACTCTGTGGGCATGCGATCGATAAAGAGAATACCGTCCAAATGATCAGTTTCATGCTGCAATGCACGCGCCAGGAATTCTGTTCCTTCAACAGTAATCGGCTCCCCGTGCATCGTAAATCCCTGTGCGACAGCGCGCATAGCACGAGGTGTGTCACGGCGAAGTTCAGGAAACGACAGACATCCTTCTTCCCCGTCTTGCATCTCTTGGCTCAGAGTCAGCACTGGATTTACTAAATGACCGATGACATCATCAACATGCCAGGTAAAGACTCGCAGGGGAACTCCAATTTGCGGAGCTGCAAGACCGGCTCCGGGTGCATCGAGCATCGTGTCGATGAGGTCAGTGACCAAATTACGTAGCTCTTTATCAAAATCCACGACTGGAGATGCTGGGGTGACCAGTACCGGATCACCAAATAACCTGATCTCTTGAATCGACATGGGATCATCTTAACTTAAATCCTACAAAAATTAGTTATGTATCAGATCATAAGGGTCGACCCGCATCATAGGGATCGACTTTTTTAAAGCTGCACGTTTCTTCCTATAGGTAGTTAAGAAATCAATGAGTTCCTGGCCATCGTGGCGAGAAACCGTCAAAACTAGGCGTGACCTACCTGTATCTTTTTTGGTTGGTCCAAGAACTCGGGTGGATTGTGGAATCCTATTGCTAGATTTCGCTACTTCAATTCCAGAGATGAATGAAGAAATATCACTTTCATCGAATTCCAAAACTATCGCCTTCACAGACGGCGGCAACTGCGTTTGTTCTCGCTCTCGCAATTCACGCGCCAAAAGCGGAGCAAGATTCCAGCGAGAAAGGGCGGCAACCATTGGGTGAGAGCTATCGATGACTACTAGTGCTTTCCCTTCGGGAGCCAATAGCGATGTCGCATGCATGATTGCCTCACGAGCTCGTTCATGTGCACGAAGATCAATTTGCGAAAAGAGAGCATCTCCATCTGTAACCACGACTGCGCGATATCCACCTGCAATGCGTGGCGCCATTCCAGCTGTTGCCAACACCAATGCATTCTCTTCATCTACGGTTTCAACAGGATTTTCTGCATCCGACGAAAAAACAGGAAAGCCTGGAAAGGCGCGTCCAATCTCTTGCGCATATCGAATATTTCCTCGACCCAATAGATAAGGCTCACTTTTCTTACACCACGAACAAATCCAGCTCTGTGATTTTTTGTCACACAAAGAACAGGAATATCCTCGATCTGGCCCGCCAAAAGAGATTCGACCGCCACACGTACATAGAGCAATATTTCGACATGACCTACAAGAGATCGCTTGCGAGTAACCCTTACGCGAAACAAGGAAGAGAACGCTTCCCTCTTGAAGAGCCTTTCGAATGGGAGTAAATATTCGATCTGGCAAGAGCTCACCGTGAGATTGTGGATATGCAGACACCTCTACCTTTGCGCCTTTTCCCTTACCTGCGATCAACTGATCATCGAGCATGAGTGCAACTTCTGACGATGGCGAAAATCCGGCAAAGGTAAGATCGATAGAGCCAATCTGGGAACGTAGAATTGCCACATCACGCGTATTCCATCCGGGATTTCGCACCTCGTAGTGTGACTGCGATCCCTCACGGTAAATGATCAAAGTTTGTAAATTATGTACTGGAGCAAAAATTGCACTTCTTGTACCTATAACAACATCAGATTCTCCACCGGCAACATCCAAGAAGGTTGAATATCTCTGAGTTCGAGTTAATGAACTATCCAGAAGCGAGAATTTTTCACCGGAAACCTCTAATTCAGAGGCTATCTCTTTGAGATCCTTCAAATCTGGAAGGATTACCAGAACTCCCCCACGTTCGCGTCGCAAGGAGATCCAACTTG
>JBJTKU010000090.1:0-2525 GCA_046096605.1 Candidatus Planktophila sp.
AACAATATTTAACTCCCTTTGGGGAATACATTCCACTGCGAAATATTGCTCGAATGATTTCTCCATTTGTAGATGATGTAACTGATTTTCACGCGGGAAAGCGAGTTGATAAACACACCGTTGATGGATTTCAAATGGCACCCATCATTTGTTATGAACTATTATCTGATTCTCTGGTGCAAAATGCGGCGAGAGAATCAGATGCGATCATCGCACAGACCAATAGTGCCACCTTTGCTGGTACTTCTGAGAGTACCCAGCAACTCAATATCACTCGATTGCGGGCCATGGAAAATGCCAGAGAGATCGTTAGTATTTCCACGATCGGCGTCTCGGCCCATATCGATATTAACGGACGAGTCATATCAGCAACTCCTGAGAATGTTCCAGCCGTTCTCACGGGCAACCTGAGGAGTAATAACCAGGTTACGATGGCAAATTGGCTTGGGGGATTTGCACCTGTTTTAGTAATTGCAATATTTCTGGTTTTGCCGGCTGCATTGCGTATAGTGAGGTCTCGATGAAAGCGATGATCTTAATTCCGACATATAACGAAGCAACCTCTGTTGTGGAGCTTCTCAATAATTTAGATGCGCTTCGCAAAACGAAAGAATTTGATTTTGATGTCACCGTCATTGATGACAATTCACCCGATGGCACCGCAGAGATCGTGCAAAAGCTTGATCTTAAATGGGTCTCTACTCTACGCAGACCAAAGAAAGATGGCTTAGGTAACGCTTATCGTGCGGGATTTGCAGCTGTTCTCAAAGATCTGCGCTACGACCAGATAATCACAATGGATGCAGATGGTTCGCACCGAGTTGCCGACCTTCCCGCGATGTTTAGGGCAATAACTCCAGGGAGATCAATTGTCTTGGGAACGCGCTGGATGCCGGGAGGTTCAGTTGTTAACTGGCCACAATCGCGTCAATTACTCTCCAAATCAGGAACACGGTATGCATCGTGGGCATTAGGAATCGACTTGGCCGACCTCACGGGTGGATTTCGCATCTATAGTCGAGAGCTACTTGAAGCTTTAAATCTCGCAGATATGACCGCCACCGGCTATTGCTTTCAAATTGAAATGGCACTGGCTTCGCATCTGGCAGGAGCTACCGCCAGAGAAGTTCCGATAACCTTCGTAGAGCGCATCAATGGCGTCTCAAAGATGAGTCGAGCGATAGTTATCGAGGCGTTGCTTCAAACAACCCGTTGGGGTATCACTCGACGCTTACGGCCCAACGCCGATAAGTTACATTATGTAAAGTAAACTCAAAAACCCTATCCCCGCGAAGATTCAGCCTCTTTTACGCGTAATCTGCGATCGGTGCGCATGCGCAGATCAAGTTTCGATCTCCATGAGCACCATCTATGCGAGCCACCGGTGGCCAATATTTCATTTGAGCGCCGATGATTTCGCCCGTTACAAGGCCATCTAGAGGCGCTGGATAGCCCCCGAATTCGCGGCTATAGCTACGATCCCAATCTGTAGCTGTGACTGCTTTGGCCGTATGGGGAGCATGACGCAAGGCGCTGGCTTCGACGGCGACTTTTCCATCGATGATCTCTTGGATCTCTGCGCGAATTGCAATCATGGCATCGATAAAGCGATGGATCTCACGGATATTTTCGGACTCTGTTGGCTCAATCATCAGAGTTCCCGCCACTGGAAAGGACATTGTCGGTGCATGGAATCCGAAATCCATTAAACGCTTGGCAATGTCATCCACTGTGACACCCGAGATCGCAGTGAGCGGGCGAATATCCAAAATACATTCATGGGCTACGCGACCATTGGCACCTGTATAAAGAATGGGGAAAGAGTTATTGAGGCGCGACGCCATGTAGTTGGCCGACAAAATTGCAACCTGAGTCGAATGGGTAAGTCCTACTCCCCCTAGCAAACGAATGTAGGCCCATGAGATCGGCAGAATACTTGCAGATCCATAAGGTGCTCCCGAAATTGGGCCAGGACCTGTGACAGGACCGGCTGCAGAGTCAAGTGGGTGATTTGGAAGAAATGGAGCTAAATGCGACCGTGCAATCACAGGACCTACACCCGGTCCCCCACCACCATGAGGGATAGCGAATGTCTTATGGAGATTCAAATGAGAGACATCGCCGCCAAATTTTCCAGGTTGAGCAACGCCAACGAGTGCATTGAGATTTGCACCGTCAACATAAACCTGACCACCAGCGTCGTGAACAAGTGCACAGATATCACTCACAGCGCTCTCAAAAACGCCGTGAGTACTTGGATATGTGATCATTAAAGCCGCCAACTGTGAGCCATACTCGGCAATCTTTGCTCGAATATCGTCAACGCTCACGTTGCCGTTTTCATCACATTCAATCACTACAACCTTCATACCAGCCATTACCGCACTCGCAGCATTGGTTCCATGAGCACTTGATGGAATCAAGCAGATAGTGCGAGCCTGGTCGCCACGAGAATCATGATAGTTGCGGATTGCCAACAAGCCAGCAAACTCACCTTGGCTACCAGCATTTGGCTGTAGCGATAC
>JBJTKU010000091.1:0-3318 GCA_046096605.1 Candidatus Planktophila sp.
AGTCAGGCGCGCAGCCAAACGAGCGTTCTGGCCATCTTTTCCAATAGCCAACGAGAGCTGATAGTCAGGGACAATCACTCGTGCGCAACGATTCATCTCATCAACAATTTCCACCGAGGTCACCTTCGCTGGCGCTAATGCATGTGAGACAAACTCTGCCGGATTTTGCGACCAATCGACGATATCAATTTTTTCACCGTGCAGCTCATCCATGACGGCACGTGATCGCGAGCCCATGGGACCGATGAGAGAACCCTTTGGTGACACTCCTGCTCGATGAGAACGAACTGCAATCTTGGTGCGATGACCGGCTTCTCGAGCAACTGCCATAATCTCGACAATACGATCTTGAATCTCAGGAACTTCTAGAGCGAAGAGTTGTTTTACAAGTGCCGGATGGCTGCGTGAAAGCATGATCTCTGGACCCTTAACCCCTTGTTTGACCTCGACAACAAAACATTTAATGCGATCTCCATGCTTGTAGACCTCACCAGGAACCTGCTCTTGTGGAGGAATGCGACCTTCGACGCTACAAAGATTTACATGAATCATCTTGGGATCGCGTCCTTGTTGTACAACACCTGAGATCACATCTCCGACAGAGGCTGTAAATTCACCAACAATCTGCGCATCATTACTCTCGCGTACCTTAGATTTAATCACCTGACGAATTGCTGAAGTCGCACTGCGGGCAAATCCTTCTGGCAAATCTTCTTCTTCAGCTACCCGTTCACCATCTTCGTTATAAATGGGAATCAATATTGCAACATCACCCGTCTGGCGGTCTAGACGCGCGAAGGCACGAGGCTTTGCTTCAGGTAATTCGTTGTAGGCAGTGAGAACTCCGAGTTCGATTGCTGTGATCAAAGCTTCGATTGGCATCTCTTTTTCAGATGTGAGGGCGGCAAGGGCCTGCATATCTACATGCATTTACTTAACATCTTTTCGATTAAATTCAATTTCAACAATGGCACGCTTGATGTCGGTAAGTAAAATTACTTCTTCATGTCTTTCTTTCTTGGATGTGACAGAGAGAGTTACTTCGTAATCAGTATTGGAAAGAATTCGCCCTGTGATTTGGCTGCCGTCCACCTTCATGACTTTAAGGAGGCGGTCAATATTTTTTGCAAAATGGCGAGGTGCAGTCAGTGGACGATCTACACCCGGTGAGGTTACTTCGAGGGTAAAAGGCGCCTCCCCCATAAAAGTAGCTTCATCGAGAATTTCTGAGATGACGCGAGAAACGCTCGTGACTTGATCTAGATTAAGGGCAGAATCGCCATCGACAATGCAGGTGACGATGCGATGGCTTCCATGGGTCACAACATGAACATCTTCTAGGTAGAAACCTTGCGCTCTCACTGCCGGTGTAACGAGTTCAGAGATTTGGTCTTTAAGTGCCATAAATCAGTCTACCTATTCGATTGTTGTTAAGTTGTGTTCGAATTTTATCACCACATAGTGAACGTGTCTAAACCGACCTTAAAGATAAGAACCGTAGTCACAACAAGAAAGACTTTACGGATGAAGGTAGATCCACCTCGAATTGCAAGAGTTGCACCTATGAGACCACCGGCAATATTGGCTACTGCCAGAAAAAGGCCCAACTTCCAAAGTATCGAACCGTCTAGACCAAAGACCATAATTGCACCCACGTTGGTACAGAGATTGATTACCTTGGCCATTGCTGATGCGTTAAGGAATGCAAAGCCAAGGACTGCAACCAATATCAGAATCAGAAATGACCCAGTTCCCGGTCCGATGAGACCATCGTAGAAACCGATAACTCCAGCTGCAATTGCCCCAATTCTCATCTGTTTATTTGGCGCGTGTTTAAGAGATTCCACAGCACCAAGTTGCGGGCGTTTGATTGTGTAGATCACAACTGCGATCAAGAGGACGACAATGATTGGTCGTAGCGCTTTTGTGGGAATTGAAGAGGCAAGAAGTGCGCCACCGATCGACCCAAGAAATGCAGGTAGCGCCATGGCAAAGAGTAGGCGACCATTAAAAGTAATTGCCCTGCGATACAAAATTGTTGCAGCACTTGTTCCAAAGACGGAAGTTAATTTATTGGTTCCTAATACCTCTACCGCCTCAAATTTCGGTAAACCGATTAAAAGAGCAGGAAGTTGAATCAAACCTCCACCGCCTGCCATTGAGTCAATCAAACCTGCGCAGAAAGCGGCAAAGATGAGAAAGATCAGGGTGGTGAGTGTGATGTCGTAGAGCACGTGAAGTTAGAGCGAGGCGACAAGTTCTGCGATAGAAGCGATAGCAGCGGTAAGAGCGACATCTCTCTTATCGCCTGTCCTGCGTACGCGAACTTCAACATTACCTTGCTCGAGGGACTTTCCGACAACCACGATGACAGGATTACCGATCAACTCTGCATCTTTGAATTTCACACCAGGGCTCGTTCCACGGCGATCGTCGAGTATCACCGAAATACCTTGAGATTCGAGTTCGAATGCGATCTTCTCAGCCGTATCAAAAGGCAGATCCTCTTTACCGGTGGCAACGATATGAACCTTTGCCGGTGCCAGCTCTGCTGGCCAATTAAGTCCGATTTCGTCATATGTCTGTTCGGCAATTGCGGCAACAGCGCGTGTAACGCCAATTCCATAGGAACCCATCGTGACAACTTGTGACTTACCGTTCTGATCAAGAACCGTAAGATCAAGAGCCTTTGCATATTTGCGACCGAGTTGGAAGATATGACCAATTTCAATCGCGCGATCGATGACAACTTCTGTTGCGCATTCTGGGCAGGCATCTCCTGCGCGAACTTCGGCTGCCTCCACATAAGCATCTGGGGTGAAATCTCGTCCATTAACGACGTTACGTGCATGGCGATCTTTCTTATTTGCTCCTGTTACCCAAGAAGTTCCTGGAGCAACACGAGGATCGGCATAGACAGTAATGCCAAGAGCTTGTGCAGTCTGCGGACCGATGTAGCCCTTTACAAGTCCTGGAAACTTTGCAAAATCTTGCTCTTCAAAGGTACGAAGTTCATGAATTCCTCCGAGATTTTCTTGCAAACGCTTGAGATCTACTTCGCGATCTCCCGGAACAAGAACTGAAATCGCCTTTCCATCTGCCATCAACATAACGTTCTTTAAAGTATTAGCGCCAGTAAAACCACCGCCAAAACGTTCATTGAGTACATCGACAAGTGAATCAATCGTTGGCGTATTTGGAGTATCGATCTCTTCTAGTGCTGGAGTCTGCGACGCATCGACTGCATCGACTTTTGTCACCATCGCCTCAACATTTGCTGCAAAACCACACTTGGGGCAGAGAACGTAAGTATCTTCA
>JBJTKU010000092.1:0-3769 GCA_046096605.1 Candidatus Planktophila sp.
ACCTGACCGACATTCATACGTCCAGGTACACCAAGTGGATTGAGGATTACATCGATTGGAGTTCCATCTTCAAGGAATGGCATATCTTCAACAGGGAGAATCTTTGAGATAACACCCTTGTTACCGTGGCGACCAGCGAGCTTGTCACCATCTTGGATCTTGCGCTTCTGTGCAACATAAACGCGAACCAATTGGTTAACTCCTGCTGGAAGTTCGAATCCTTCTTCTGATTCGAAGATCTTTACGCCAATAACTTTGCCTGACTCACCGTGTGGAACCTTGAGTGAGGTATCGCGAACTTCGCGAGCCTTCTCACCAAAGATTGCACGGAGCAAACGCTCTTCAGGTGTGAGTTCGGTTTCTCCCTTAGGAGTTACCTTTCCGACCAAGATGTCGCCAGGGACTACATCGGCGCCAACGCGAATGATTCCGCGCTCATCAAGATCGGCGAGAACTTCCTCTGAAACGTTTGGAATATCGCGAGTGATCTCTTCGGCACCGAGCTTGGTGTCGCGAGCATCAACTTCGTACTCTTCAATATGAATTGATGTCAGAACGTCATCTTGTACAAGGCGCTGCGAAAGAATAATCGCATCCTCGTAGTTGTGACCTTCCCATGACATAAATGCAATCAAGAGGTTCTTTCCGAGAGCCATTTCACCGTTTTCGGTACAAGGACCATCGGCAATTACTGAACCAACTTCGACCTTCTGGCCAGCGCTTACGACAACCTTCTGGTTGTAGGAAGTTCCCTGGTTAGAACGTGTGAACTTGGAAATTGCATATGTTTGGTAAGTGCCGTCATCTGCCATCACTGTGACTGAATCTGCATCCACTTCTGTTACAACGCCTGACTTGGTTGCTGTTATGACATCGCCAGCATCAACTGCTGCACGGAACTCCATACCGGTACCAATGAGTGGAGCTTCTGCACGCATCAATGGAACTGATTGACGCATCATGTTTGAACCCATGAGTGCGCGGTTGGCATCATCGTGCTCGAGGAATGGAATCATCGCTGTCGCAACAGAAACCATCTGGCGAGGTGAAACATCCATGTAATCAACTTCGTCGGCCATGATGTATTCAACTTCTCCACCACGGCGACGAACGAGTACACGTGCTTCTGCAAAGTGATTGTCATCGGTTAACGGCGCATTTGCCTGAGCGATGATGTGTTCATCTTCTTCATCTGCAGTCAGGTAATCAACCTGATCGGTTACACGACCCTTAACAACCTTGCGATATGGAGTTTCGATAAATCCGAAAGCAGTTACGCGACCATATGTTGCAAGTGAACCGATAAGACCAATGTTTGGTCCTTCAGGAGTTTCAATTGGACACATACGTCCGTAGTGAGATGGGTGTACGTCACGAACTTCAAAGCCTGCGCGATCACGTGAGAGACCACCAGGTCCGAGCGCTGATAGACGACGCTTATGCGTTAGTCCTGACAATGGGTTTGTCTGATCCATGAACTGTGACAATTGAGATGTTCCGAAGAACTCCTTGATTGATGCAACAACCGGACGGATGTTGATCAAAGTCTGAGGAGTAATCGCCTCGACATCTTGTGTTGTCATACGTTCACGAACAACGCGCTCCATACGTGAGAGACCGATGCGAACTTGGTTCTGAATCAATTCACCAACTGTGCGAAGGCGACGGTTTCCGAAGTGATCGATATCGTCCTTTTCGACGCGAACTTCACGGCCATACTCCATGGTGAGATCGCCACGATGCAACGCTACGAGGTAGCGAAGTGTTGCGACGATGTCAGAGATGGTGAGCATGCTCTGTGAGAGTTCTAGTTCAAGACCGAGTTTCTTATTGACCTTGAAGCGTCCGACCTTGGCCAAGTCATAACGCTTTGCATTGAAGTAAAGATTCTCGATCAAATTCTGTGCAGCTTCCTTTGTTGGAGGCTCACCAGGACGTAGCTTGCGATAGATATCGAGAAGCGCTTCATCCTGTGTCTTAACGGTGTCCTTCTCAAGTGTCTGGCGCATTGATTCAAAATCGCCGAACTCTTCAAGAATCTGATCTTCAGTCCAACCAAGTGCCTTTAAGAAGACTGTTACAGACTGCTTACGCTTGCGATCGATACGAACGCCAACGAAATCCTTTTTATCAACTTCAAATTCCAACCAAGCGCCGCGGCTTGGGATGATCTTTGAAGAGAAAATATCTTTATCTGATGTCTTCTCGATTGTACGTTCGAAGTAGACACCTGGTGAGCGAACGAGCTGTGAAACAACTACGCGCTCTGTACCGTTAATAACAAATGTTCCACGAGGAGTCATCACTGGGAAGTCGCCCATGAAGACTGTCTGTGACTTAATTTCACCAGTCTCGTTATTTGTAAATTCAGCGGTAACGAAAAGTGGTTGCGCGTAAGTCATATCGCGCTCTTTGCATTCTTCGATTGAATACTTTGGTGGCTCAAAACGATGGTCGCGGAATGAAAGCGACATTGAACCTTGGAAGTCTTCGATTGGTGAAATCTCTTCGAAGATTTCTTCCAGACCTGACTTGGATGGGAGTTCACCACGATTTGTATTTGTGGTTTCGGCAAGACGCGCGCGCCAGGCTTCGTTACCCAACAACCAGTCAACGCTCTCCACTTGGAGTGCAAGGAGGTTAGGAACTTCTAGCGGTTCACGAATCTTGGCAAATGAGATACGACGGGGAGCTACTGAGTTTTTCTTCGCGGCCAAGAGATGTCCTTTCAGACAAAGTTTTAGTTTGTAATGAAACAAACCCGGGACGCACAACTATTAGGTCTCAGCCGCTATATGCCCTGACCATAGAAGATTTATGCGAACGCCTAGGGTATCGCCCTCCCCCTGACCCTGTCCAACCGGGGGCTTATACCCCTAAATCTCTGCCTTGTCATGAGATTCCCCCACCTTCTGTGAAGGTCTCAGGCTCGAGTTACCCCTGAAATGAGAAAACCCCGGGAGTGACCACCTTCAAAATCCGCCAAGAAGGATTTTTACGGTAGCCCCACCCGGGGTTTTGAATTACTTCGATCTACTTGACTGTGACCTTTGCGCCAGCTGCTTCCAGAGCTGCCTTTGCCTTGTCTACATCTTCTTTCTTCCCCTTTTCGATCAAGGTTGCAGGAGTTGCATCTACAAGATCCTTCGCCTCCTTCAAGCCAAGGCTTGAATTGATGTTGCGAACTTCCTTGATAACAGCAATCTTCTGTGAGCCTGAATCTTCGAGGATAAGTGTGAATTCATCCTGACCTGAATCTGCTGCGCCACCTGCTGCTGCTGCGCCACCTGCTGCCGCAACTGCTACTGGAGCTCCTGCTGTCACATCGAATTCTTCTTCGAATGCCTTCACGAACTCTGAGAGTTCAACAAGTGTCATTTCCTTGAACTGTGACATCAAATCTGCTTGTGAGAGCTTTGCCATTTTATTTTCCTTTTCTTATTCCGCTGGAGTTTCTGCTGCATCTGTTGCTTCTGCAGCAACTTCAGCGACAACTTCTGGTGTTTCTTCTGGTGTTGCTGGGGTTTCAACCACAACATCTTCAGTCACAGCCTGGGCTGGAACTTCGGACACGGCCGCCGGAGCAGATGCAGGAGCACCCGCTTCCATCTTGATGCGAAGTGCATCCAGGACACGCGCTGCCTTAGCAAGCGATCCCTTCATAGCACCAGCAAGCTTTGACAAGAGAACCTCGCGAGATTCGAGATCTGCAAGCTTCATGATTTCAGCTGCGGTTACAAGCTTGCCTTCGTAGATTCCACCCTTGATA
>JBJTKU010000093.1:0-3022 GCA_046096605.1 Candidatus Planktophila sp.
CTGTGATGAAACTGCAATCGGAATCGTCGCAGGTCGCACACTACTAGCAAATGTCATTGCATCTAGTGTTGAAGAGCATGCTCGATTTGGCGGAGTTGTTCCTGAAATCGCAAGCAGAGCTCACCTTGAAGCCATTCAGCCGGCACTGGCGCAAGCTTTAAAAGTTGCTGGACTGACTATTAGTGACATTGATGCAGTGGCTGTCACTGCAGGGCCTGGACTTATCGGAGCTCTCTTAGTTGGGACATCGACTGCTGCAGGTTTAGCGGTTGGTTTAGGCCGTCCCATATATGCTGTCAATCATTTAGCTGCACACATCAGCGTCGATTACTTGACGCATTCAAATCCTGTCGAACCAACGATCGCACTACTAGTCAGCGGTGGACATTCATCGTTACTTAAAATCGATGACATCACGCACTCGATTACCAAACTTGGCGCAACGATGGATGATGCAGCAGGTGAAGCCTTCGACAAGATCGCTCGCATTATGGATCTAGGATTTCCAGGTGGACCTGCCATTGATCGCAGTGCGCGCGATGGCAATCCAACAGCAATCGATTTTCCGCGCGGGCTGACAACATCAGAAGATTGGAGGACTAGACCTTACGATTTCTCTTTCTCAGGTCTTAAGACAGCAGTTGCCAGATACCTTGAGGCCACACCGAATTATGCAAAAGCAGATGTAGCAGCATCTTTCCAAGAAGCAGTCGTTGATGTCTTATTGCAGAAAGCGCTGGCTGCCTGCAAAGAATCCGGAATCGATCGCCTTGTGATAGCTGGGGGAGTTGCCGCCAATTCGCGCCTTCGCCACCTTGCCACGCAGCGATGCGAGCGCGCCAAGATCACTGTGGCGATCCCAGAGCCTGCCCTGTGTACCGATAACGGTGCGATGGTGGCATCCCTTGGGGCACTCATGGTGGCCGCCGGCCGCCCTGCCAGCCCGTTGGCCTTTGATGCCAGTTCCTCGATGGCTGTGGAGACCGTCAGCCTGTAGTCCTCGATTTGCGGCGGGGAATAGCCTTGCCTAGTCTTAGCGTTAGCACTCTCGACCTCACACTGCTAATAGCAAAAGGAGTAAGACCATGGCCATTTCCATTAAGCCACTTGAAGACCGAATTGTTGTAAAGACCAACGAGGCTGAGACAACCACAGCATCAGGATTGGTTATCCCAGATACAGCTAAGGAGAAGCCACAGGAAGGCGTAGTCCTCGCCGTTGGTCCAGGTCGCTTCGATGATGGCGTTCGCGTTCCAATGGATGTCAAAGTTGGAGATGTCGTGCTCTACAGCAAGTACGGCGGAACCGAAGTCAAGTACAACAACGATGAGTACCTCGTACTCTCAGCCCGCGACATCCTCGCAGTAATCGAGCGATAAACGATGGGCAAAATTCTAGATTTCGACGAGCATGCTCGTCGTGCCATGGAGCGCGGAGTAAATATCCTCGCAGATACAGTCAAGGTAACGCTTGGTCCTAAGGGCCGTAACGTGGTGATCGCAAAGTCATTTGGCGCACCAGTTATTACCAACGACGGTGTCACCATCGCAAAAGAGATTGAATTATCTGATCCAGCCGAAAACATGGGCGCACAGCTTGTGAAGGAAGTTGCAACAAAGACAAACGATGTTGCAGGTGACGGAACAACAACTGCCACCGTATTGGCACAAGCAATGGTCAAGGAAGGTCTTCGTAACCTTGCAGCCGGTGCTCAGCCAATGGATCTCAAACTCGGAATCGAAGCAGCAGTCGAGGCTGTCTCAAAGAAGCTCCACGAAATCGCAATTCCGGTAAAGGATCGCGCCCAGATTGCAGATGTTGCAACAATCTCTGCAAAGGAGCGCACTATCGGAGATCTCATCGCAGAAGCGATGGATAAGGTCGGCAAAGATGGTGTGATCACTGTGGAAGAAGCATCAACAGCATCTGTTGAACTCGAATTCACAGAAGGAATGCAGTTCGATAAGGGCTACATCTCTCCTTACTTTGTGACAGACCAAGATCGCATGGAATCAGTGCTAGATGATGCCTATATCTTGATCTCAGCAAATAAGATCTCTGCCCTTGGCGAACTTCTTCCAATCTTGGAAAAAGTCTCACAGGCAGGTAAGCCACTTCTGATCATCGCAGAAGATGTAGAAGGTGAAGCGCTATCGACACTGGTTGTAAACCGTATGCGCGGAGTATTTACATCTGCTGCTGTTAAGGCTCCAGGTTTTGGCGATCGTCGCAAGGCGATGCTGCAAGATATTGCAATCTTGACTGGCGGTCAGGTGATTTCAAGTGAGATCGGCATGAAGCTCGATCAGGTTGACCTCACAGATCTTGGACGCGCTCGCCGCATCGTGATCACAAAGGATGCAACAACAATCGTTGATGGAGCAGGAGATAAGGCAGCAGTTGCTGCTCGTGTCACAGAGCTTCGTAACGAGATTGCAGCATCAGATTCCGATTGGGATAAAGAGAAGTTGCAAGAGCGTGTTGCAAAGCTTTCCGGTGGCGTCTGCGTCATCAAGGTAGGTGCGCATACTGAAGTAGAACTCAAGGAGAAGAAGCTTCGCCTTGAGGATGCAATTTCCGCAACGCGCGCGGCCGTTGAAGAAGGCATCGTTATCGGCGGCGGTGCAGCCCTTGTGCATGCAGCAGATGCCCTCGAAGGTGATCTTGGATTTACCGGAGATAAGGCAGTCGGTGTTCGCCTTGTTCGCAAGGCATGTGATGAGCCACTTCGTTGGATTGCAGAAAATGCTGGCCTAGAAGGCTACGTCGTTGTGGCAAAGGTTCGCGCTCTTAAAGTCAATGAAGGCTTTAACGCTGCAACTGATGTCTATGGCGATCTTGCAAAAGATGGCGTCATCGATCCAGTCAAGGTGACTCGTTCAGCACTTGCTAACGCAGCATCAATTGCTGCAATGTTTATCACTACTGAGGCCCTCGTCTATGAGCGCCCAGCAGATGAAGAAACTGCAGCTGCTGGCCACGGCCACTCCCATGGACCTGGAGGCCACAGCCACTAAGTTCA
>JBJTKU010000094.1:0-2560 GCA_046096605.1 Candidatus Planktophila sp.
ATCCAGATGCACGTAATCCTTTTGCATTCACAGATCTACTTGATAACGAAGGACTTGCGCCATGGCGAGTAAAAGAAGTGTGGATGATGGGCTTTTCTCACCCTGATCACTTTGTTGATATCACGGATACATTTGATTTGAAGATGGCAGCTCTACATAGCCATGTCTCACAGACTGCCCATAACAAAGAACTAGAAAAAATGGTTCGCGAATGGGGTCAGCGCAATGCCGGAATTGGCGGACTACCTGAAGGTCGTATCGCCGAAGCATTTAAAATCGTCAATACAAATTAATCTTTACTTAGCTGATGCTCTCTCGATAGCAATCAGCTGAATCGGAAATCCATCTGGGGCGTAATAAGCCTGGCCATCTGATTCAACTTTATATGCACCGACTTCAGCAATCTTTTTCACAATTTCTAACCCTGAAGTGATTTTTCCAAAGATTGTGTAATCAGGATCAAGCTGAGTATCGGCATAGACCACAAAGAATTGGCTGCCATTTGTACCTGGCCCGCTATTGGCCATTGCCAGGGTTCCTGCTGGGTAATTCTTGGCACCTGCCTTTGGAAGGTTCTCTTCTTTATATCCAACCCATCCCCCAGGTGATCCACCACCTTGAGCGGTTGGATCTCCACACTGCAATACAAATAGCCCTTCAGTTGTCAGGCGATGGCAGAGTGTGCCGTTGAAGTACTTTGCATTAGCAAGAGTGGAGATATTCGTTGTTGTCTGCGGAGCTTGTTTTGTAAAGAGCGTTGCCGTGATCGTTCCGCAATTTGTATTAAGTGTAAGTGTTGTCGGAATCTTCTTTGCTGGAACCTTAGGTTGCTTGAGTTTGGCTGGAACATGTGGCTTAGCTGTCGACTTCTTACACGTTGCAACAGATGTTGGTCGTTCGGCGGCTTGTACTGAAATCAAAGAAGACGCTGTGATCACTGTAATCAGGGCGATGGAAAGCGATAGTTTCTTCATGAATTACTCCCACTCGATCGTTGCTGGAGGCTTTGATGTGACATCGAGGACAACGCGATTTACTCCTTTAACTTCATTGGTAATTCGCGTAGAAATCTTTTCAAGAACTTCGTAAGGAAGACGTGACCAATCGGCAGTCATCGCATCTTCACTCGAGACTGGGCGTAAGACAATCGGGTGGCCATAGGTGCGGCCATCGCCTTGTACGCCAACGCTTCGTACATCGGCCAACAAGACCACTGGGCATTGCCAGATAGTGCGATCAAGGCCTGCCTCTTTGAGTTCAGCACGAGCAATAACGTCAGCCTTTCGTAATAGATCGAGGCGCTCTTGGGTTACTTCACCGATGATCCGGATTCCAAGTCCTGGTCCCGGAAATGGTTGACGCCAGATGATTTCTTCGGGCAATCCAAGTTCTAGTCCAACCTGACGCACTTCATCTTTAAAGAGCGTGCGCAGTGGTTCGACAAGTGAAAATTTCAAATCATCTGGAAGTCCGCCAACATTGTGATGCGACTTAATATTTGCCGTCCCCGATCCCCCACCTGATTCAACAACATCGGGATAGAGGGTGCCTTGCACTAAGAATTCAACATCGCCACCTGCAGCTATTTCACGGGCGGCCTTTTCAAAAGAGCGGATGAATTCACGGCCAATAATTTTTCGTTTCTCTTCAGGATCGGTAACGCCCTTGAGAGCATTTAAGAATTGATCAACGGCATCAACAACGACAAGCTGAACACCAGTAGATGCGACAAAGTCACGTTGTACTTGTTCAGATTCACCGCTACGAAGTAATCCATGATCGACAAAGACACAGGTTAATTGATCTCCGACTGCCTTTTGAATAATCGCTGCAGCTACAGCAGAGTCGACTCCACCGGAAAGTCCGCAGAGTGCACGCTTTGCACCGATAACTGCGCGCGCTTTTGTGATTTCATCTGCTGCAATATTTGCAGTCGTCCATGTTGCAGGGCACTTTGCAATATTGATCAACCAATTGTTGAGAATGCCCTGACCGTGCTCTGAGTGAAGTACTTCTGGGTGAAACTGCACGCCAGCAAGTAGCCCACTCTCGTTCTCAAATGCGGCGATCGTCGTATCTGATGTTGATGCGGTAACGACAAATCCTGGAGGGGCTTCTGTAACTGCATCTCCATGTGACATCCAGACCTTCTGCGATGTGGGAGTCGTTGAGAAAGTCTTAGAAGAAGCTTGCGCAGTAAGATCCGTGCGACCGTACTCGGATTTTCCAGTCTGGCTAACAACACCGCCTAAACCTTGAGCCATCGCTTGGAATCCATAACAGATTCCAAAGACTGGAATCCCAAGAGTAAGAATTGATGAATCAAAAGTGGGAGCATTTTCAGCATAGACACTTGAAGGTCCGCCAGAGAGAATGATTGCAGAAGGGTTCTTTGCCCTCACTTCAGCTGCGGTAATTGAATGCGGAACGAGTTCGGAGTACACATGGGCTTCTCGTACACGTCGCTCAATTAGATGTGCATACTGCGCACCGAAATCGACGACTAGAACGCCACCGCCTGTGACGTTACTTGCCATGGTGAATAAGCACCTCTACGCGC
>JBJTKU010000095.1:0-22583 GCA_046096605.1 Candidatus Planktophila sp.
ACAACCTACGATGCTGCAACCAAGAAGTTTGGTGCTACCGAAGGTTTGATTATCCCAATCTGGGTTTCACAGAATGCATTAGTCAACGGATGGGCAGTTGCAGGTTCTGTTGCAGCCGCTCCACAGGCTGATCCAAATGCACCTTCAACTACAACAACTCCAACAACGGAGACTGCAACAGCTGAGGCAGCTACTTTGGCTCAGACAGCTCCTGGTGCTCCAGATCCAGGTATCGCAGTAAGCACACCAGCAGAAGCTGGTCGCGCACTTGCTGGTCGTTGGACACACCCTCGCTGGCACGAACTCAACCTCGGAGCACTCGGTTATGACGGTGTTGCAGTTGAAGCACGCGCTGCAAATGAGTTCGTAACAAGCATTCTCTTCACAGATGTGCTTCCAACACTTACCGATAAGGATAAGAAAGTAAACCTTGCCGGACAGGTTGGAAATAAGAACTATGCAATTGGACTTGATCCAGATCTAGTGATCTCAGTCAAGGTTCGCGTAGGAAACATGCGCACAGGTGTAACAGTTGCTGTGGGTACCGATATCACAGTCGACCAGCAATTACAGGGCGAGTACAACTCGATCACAATTACAGGATCTTCTGTAACCGTTCCGCTTGCTGCTAAGGCCGCAGATTGCACGGGTGAAACCGGAATCTCAAAGGCAAATGTTCGCCAATTCCAGATGATTGCTTACGCACAGAATGACGACAAGACCGGCTTCGGTGTTGAAGGAACTTCAGGTGATATGTACATCGGGTCAAATGGTGTCTGTTCGCTCTCAACTCCAGTCTGGAACAACGAGACCAAGGAGTTCACATGGTCAGCTGCAGCTCCACACTTTGCTCCAGATGGAGTAACAGTGAACAAGGGCTTCTACAAGGCGATCATTCCTACAAACGATGCGAAGTTGCTCTGGGGCTTGGAGAATCCAAATGATGCCGCAACAGCTCTTCAAATCACATTGACCACAGAAGCAGGTGGTACGGCTGCTGCGTTGAAGAACATATCAGTCAAAAACGGCAAGATCATTATCGATGTATCAGGCTTTGAGTACTCACGTCCAAAGCTCAAGATCGGTATCAAGGCTGGCTACAAGCCATCAAAGACCATGTTGAACAAGACTTCAATTACATGCGTCAAGGGCAAGTCAGTTAAGAAGATCACTGCTGTAAAGCCAACCTGCCCAGCAGGTTATAAGCAGAGGTAACAACTTCTTCCTCCAGGGAAACGGGTGAAACGCCCCGGCTACATGTAAAAGTGTGGCCGGGGCGAGTCCCGCACAATCATTAGTAATTTTTTAGTAGATATATCCAGGGGAGTACACGCGTAGTATGAAAAGAATGAGGGTTGTATCCCTTCTTAGTACAACGGCGATAGTTCTTTCATTGCTATCAACTGCCTACGCTGCCCCGGACGAACAATGGATTAAAACTGGGCCACCAAATGACGTTCCCTCATGGGGAATATTGATGGCAGAAGATACAGGTACACAGTCTCCGATTGCCGAACTCATTTCAGTCAAAGCCGATAGCTATGAAGGCCAAGGCGGAAAAGTTCTTGAAGTGAAGGCCTGTAAAGACTTTACCGAAGTCGAATGCCCTCGGAATCAATTTCAGAGATATACAACTCCTCTCAATTTATGCCTAACCGAAAAAGATGCAAACTGTGTCGAAGAAGTTATCGCTAGAGATGCAACTGGTGCGAAGCTGGAAGTAAATTTTCTGCGGAATTTTCCTGAAGAGAATCCATATGACTATGTCGGTGATTCTGCCGCCAATCTTCCTGACGGAGGAACCACATTCTTGGTTGATATTCCGGGTGCCAAACATGAAGGTGGTACGACATATCTTGCCAGCGTAGTTCTTAATGGTAAGAGAGAAGTTGGCAATCCAAAGTTCCGCACTGACTATTTTAATGCGCAGCTCTTTGCAGTCTCTCTCGTTAAGGGTAACTTCAATATGAGCAAGCCAGGATTAGATCCTGCCGTCTATACCGAATACAGAAATGTGAATCGGTCTGGAGACTTGCAATGTTCAATTCAATGCAGCTCTACAGAAAGAGCGATTGGATACTCACTTCCTCTTGATTTCACCTTCGGATATAAATTACGTCTGAGTGCAGAAGTTACTGGTTGGCTCAATGGACGTGTTTCAAATGTGGAAAGTAGTATCAGTAAAGACACACAGGGTCGTCAGATTGTAGAAGTTGTCGGTAAACCCGTAATTGTTCCAGTTATCTTCGGATGGACAGCAACTGCTGATGCTCCAGCTCCGCTCCTAGATTTCTACAATTCCATGGAGCCAAAGAGAGCCCATACAGGTAATGGATTTGGTAAGTGCTTGGATCCGAATCGCACATCGACAACACCAGGTCCATGTAACCCGATTTACTGGGAGAGTACTCTGCGAAATCCAGGAAAAGATCTAGAGTCACTGAAGGAGATCGCCCTCTGGCTCCCAATTCTCAAAGATAAAGCTGTTGCTGCACCAACCATGTGGCTCATCTCTTCCCTCGGTCAGCAATTCAACAATGGGTGTTCTGCTACCACTGATCGAGTCTCTGGAATCGTCACAACAAATGCAACCGGCTATGTCTCTGGTCCACCAGAGTTCAATAAAGATGATCAAACGCTCGATTACAAGGTGATATCTGCCCACAACTTACCTGATGGCTCTGAATTTAAAGGTACCTACGACCTGACGATCGATGCAGATTTCGCTCGCTGTATCTATGGATTTTCGAAGGCTCCAATCGGAGCAAGTGTCAGCGTGGTGTCAGCAGATGGAAAGTCTCAAGTGGCCACAGTTGTTGTAAGTCAAAAAGATAAGTGGATCCACCTTGGTGCGTATGGATTCACCTTCTCTTCTCCAACGCTAAAGGTGAAATTTAGCCAGGTTGCCGAACCTATTGCTACTCCATCTCCAACGCCTAGCGTAACTGCAAAACCAGAAGCTAAGAAAGTTACGATCTCTTGCGTAAAAGGAAAGACGATTAAGAAAGTAACAGCCATTAAACCAACATGTCCGACGGGGTATAAGAAGAAATGAAAGCTAAAAGAACTGCTGCACTTTTAATATCTGTGGCCCTAATGATCACGGGTACTACTTCGGGAAGTGCTGCTATCGAATCAGTTGGAGACCCAGGACGTTTCTGGTCGATTCCGAATAATGCAGAACGCGGCCAAGTTATTATGCGATTTCTTGACAATCTCCCGGGAGAGATAGCCTCCATGTTGCTCCCAAATCGAGATGTGGGAAGGAATCCAGAGAACAATCCAACGTGTAAAGATCTCTCAGATTTGAATTGTGCCTCAGGCCCAGTTCAGTTTCAGGCAGTGATTCCATTTTGCGTGACACCGACAGATATGAACTGTACTGAAGATGTAGGAGTTGTTGATGAAAGTGGTAAAAAGACCAGCGCCAGATTCACTCGATATTTCCCGACTACGGCGCAGAATCAATTTGTTGGCGATTCAAAATATAAGTTACCCAGCGGAGTTGCTGGAAGTATTTTCTCCATTCCGTCGGCTGCTCACGACGGTGGAGATTCTTACTATCTCTCAGTTCTCACGAAAGGCTTTGGTCAAAATCAACAACCCGTTCAACTGACTGACTTTTCGGTTCAACTCTCGCCGGTGAAACTTGAACCTGCTTCATGGCTAGGGGATAGCGATGCAGGGTGGTTCCCGATTAAGGAGGGAACAGAGGGGAATCCCACTGGAAAGCCTGTCTGGGTTTCAGGAGGAGCCGGCTTTTCCGGAGAAAATTACTGTATATCGACTTCTTACAAAGAAGGCTTATGCGCACAACGTTACGCATTCCCTGCAGGAATTAAATTTTATGTGAAGGTACGACTACAGCAATCTCCAGCCGGCTGGATGCATGGTCGCGTTTCGGATCCTGATATTCAAATTAAGCAAGAGCCTCAAGGTACAGTCATTGAGATGCAAGGCTTTCCAGTTGCCGTCCCAGCTATCTACAAAATGTACCAATACACTGCAATGCCTCAAGTCCTGAAAGATGAATATGACGTGGTTACAGGTGGATATAAGAAGGATCCAAACTTCTTAGGTAATCCAACTAATTACGTGCAGGGCGGAAGAACTTCCCAATCCACAGATCCATTGCAGCGAAACAGCATTTATAGTCCCACACCCTTCTCGAAGGATGGAATGGAACAGTTGAAATTATGGATTCCTTATGTAGAAGATAAAGCTACCGCCCTCTTGTCTTATTGGTCAGTCCGTACCTTGAGTCCTGGTGAAATGGAGGGTTCCAGCAAGTGTTTCCAAGATTCCAATGGTGTTACTGGAATCGTCAGCACCAACTCGACTCAATATTCTGCAGGTCCTCCAACCTTTGATAAAGGTGCTGGAACACTTAATTATGTCGTTGCGGCCCCTCACTTTGGGACGAAGGGAGATGTATTTAAAGGTTCTTACGATCTTGTCATGCGCTCGGATGTAGCTCGATGTGTCTATGGTTTCTCTAAAGCTCCCATTAATGCATCTATCTCAATTACAAGCGCCGACGGCTCTCCGCAAGTTGCAACAACAGTAATTGGAGAGCGTAACGGATGGCTCTATCTTCAGGCTAAGAATTTCGAATTCTCTGCACCTGTCATCAAAGCGAAATTGACACAGGAGGTTGTTGTTGAGCCAACACCTACCCCAACTCCTACTCCAACACCGACAGCAACTGTGAAACCCGTGGCAAAGAAGATCACGATCACTTGTATGAAAGGAAAGAGCACCAAGAAAGTGACGGCTATTTCTCCGAAATGCCCAGCTGGATATAAAAAGAAGAGTTAATCTATGGTTCTTATGAGAAATCGATTCTTTCAATCGATAGTTGCTATCACTATTGGCTATCTTGCAATTGTCTTTCTCATCTCTCAGAGCCCTACCGGGGATAGCAAAGTCATTTCAGATAAATTAATTGAGATGAGTCCGGATAATCGCCTTGATCTTCTGATCCAAATTACCGGAGTGAATCCACTTGAAGGCACAGCTCAAGCGCGAGTTCTTCCATGGCCGCAATCAGATGATATTGGGTATCAATTTAAATCTGGCTGGATTCCAAGTCAGGATGTGAGCATTCATGTGGACTCTGTCATTGGTGCAAGCAATGGCGGTACTAACGTCTATGAATTTGCTAAAGACACCCCAACGGGCGGCTTCAATGTCCAGATAGATGAACAGCCGGGAGCTGGATCTCGCTCAAAGGTGAGTTGGTACCCACTAGATCTATATAACTTCGAAATTCCAATTAGTGTGGTGGGTGAGGAATCTTCCCTCAACATTTTGCCTCAGGATTACACCAAAAATATTGATACCTTTGATATCAAGATGACTCACGGCCTCTGGTCTGATCCCGATAAATCGGTGATAGTGGGGGATCAACAATCATTTGACGCGGCAGTTGAAGAATTTACAAACGGTCAATCTTCAACAGTCTTCACAGCAACTCGTTCTAACTCAACGAAGCTACTGGTTGCAATCATTCTTCTTTTAATGGTGACAGCAATGACCTCGGTCGCGATCTTGACGCATATGGTCGTAGATGGAAAACGTCCACCGTCATTGTCATCGCTGACATGGACTGCAGCTCTTACCTATTCTTTAATTTCACTTCGCGGTTTGATGCCTGGCGATCCACCCATTGGAATCTTCGTCGATAAGCTCTTTTATTTCCCATCTTTGATCCTGACCCTGATCTGTTCTCTCTGGGTCTTGGTCACATGGATCCGACGGGATGATTTCCAGGCCTAACCACCTTCCCGCCAGGGTAAATCCCCGTGTGTCGTCCATGGTCAATAAGGGTGGATTCTGTCGATCGGGGTTATCAGGGGCCGATTTCCCTTATACAGGGCCCCTGCCTTAGACTCACCCTTCGGTCCAGACGAGAATCCACAGGATTTTAGCCTTGACCGACCATGTTCGTTTAATGAGATAACAGAGAAGAAGGTAATTTTTTGGCTAGCAAAGATGGCGCCATCGAAATTGAAGGCGTTGTAGCTGAAGCTCTACCTAACGCAATGTTTCGCGTTGAACTAACAAATGGACACAAGATCTTGGCACACATCAGTGGAAAGATGCGAAAGAACTACATTCGTATTCTTCCTGGTGATCGTGTGATCGTAGAACTAAGTCCATACGACCTCACACGAGGTCGAATTATCTATCGTTACAAGTAACAAAGGGAGCACGACTATGAAGGTTAATCCAAGCTTGAAGAATATTTGCGATAAGTGCAAATTCATTCGCCGCAAGGGTCGCGTCATGGTCATTTGCGAAAACCTTCGTCACAAGCAACGTCAAGGATAAGTAAAACAAGTACGCGTGATGCGACTTAAGTAAGCGATTACTTAAGACTCTCGGACCGGTAGGCCGAGACTCAACGGTTGTTGAGGAGCATTGCGGAGGACCTCCGGATACAGATCGGTTGAAAAAATGGCACGTCTTGTTGGTGTCGATCTTCCGCGTGAAAAGCGCGTCGAGATTGCACTTACCTATATCTTCGGAATGGGGCTTACCCGTTCCCATGAAACACTCGCAGCTACTGGCATTAGCCCAGATACTCGCGTAAAGGATCTGCAAGAAGCAGAACTCGCACAGCTTCGTGAATACATCGAAGCCAATTACAAGATTGAGGGCGATCTTCGCCGCGAAATCGCTGGCGACATTCGTCGTAAAGTTGAAATTCAGAGCTACCAAGGTATTCGTCACCGTAAGGGACTTCCTGTACGTGGTCAGCGCACACATACCAACGCACGTACGCGTAAGGGTCCTCGTAAAGCAATTGCAGGTAAGAAGAAGGTGACTAAGTAATGGCCGCTCCTAAGTCAAAGACCGCTGCCGCAGGTAAGGGCAAGGTAAAGATTCGTAAGAAAGAGAAGAAGAACGTTGCTGTTGGTAAGGCTTTTATCAAGTCAACCTTCAACAACACCATTATCTCTATCACTGACCCAACCGGCGCTGTTATTTCTTGGTCATCATCTGGCCAGGTTGGTTTCAAGGGCTCACGTAAGTCAACTCCATTCGCAGCACAGCTTGCAGCAGAAGCAGCAGCTCGTCGCGCGCAGGAGCATGGCCTCAAGAAGGTAGATGTTTTCGTCAAGGGACCAGGTTCCGGACGCGAAACTGCAATCCGTTCATTGCAAGCAGCTGGCCTGGAAGTTGGAGCCATCTCTGATGTCACTCCAGCTCCTCACAATGGCTGCCGCCCACCGAAACCACGTCGAGTTTAAGGAAGGAAGAGAATAAATGGCTCGTTATACCGGAGCAGACTGCAAGCGTTGCCGTCGCGAAAAAGTAAAGCTCTTCCTTAAGGGCTCAAAGTGCGATGGACCAAAGTGTCCAATCGAATCACGTCCATATCCACCAGGACAGCATGGTCGTGGACGTTCAAAGGAATCTGAGTACCTATTGCAGATGCGTGAGAAGCAGAAGTGTGCACGTATCTACGGTGTTCTCGAGAAGCAGTTCCGTGGTTACTACGAAGAGGCTAACCGTAAGCAAGGTAAGACAGGTGAGAACCTTCTTATTCTTCTTGAGACACGTCTTGATAACGTCGTATTCCGTGCAGGCTTTGCAAAGAGCCGCGACATGGCGCGCCAATTGGTTCGCCACGGTCACTTCTTGGTCAACGGTAAGAAGGTAAATATTCCTTCATACCGAGTCTCTGCGATGGACATCATCGATGTTCTTCCAAAGTCACTTGACCTCACACCATTCATCGTTGCAAGTGCAGAACTTGGCGAGAAGTCAGTTCCAGCTTGGATGGAGGTTGTTGGTTCACAGATGCGAATCATCATCCACGGTTTACCTGCTCGCGCAGTGATCGACACCCAGGTTCAAGAACAGCTCATCGTTGAGCTCTACAGTAAGTAATTTTTTCGACCCCAATCTAGGAAATCAAATAGTGGATTTCCGCGAGAAGAAAGAGGAGCAGCAGTGCTAATTGCACAACGTCCCACCCTCAGTGAAGAAGTAATCTCAGAGAACCGCTCACGATTCATCATTGAACCGCTTGAGCCAGGTTTTGGATACACTCTCGGCAACTCAATGCGCCGTACATTGCTTTCATCTATTCCAGGTGCAGCAGTGACAAGCATCCGTGTTGCCGGTGCCCTCCACGAGTTCACCACTCTTGAAGGCGTCAAGGAAGACCTCACAGATATCGTCTTGAACATCAAGAACTTGGTTCTTTCAAGCGATAACGATGAGCCAAGTGTTGTCTACATTCGCAAATCAGGTGCTGGCGCTGTAACAGGTGCCGACATTGCAGTCCCTGCAGGTGTTGAGGTTCATAACCCAACTCTTCACATTGCAACCCTGAACGACAAGGCAAACCTTGAGATCGAACTTACTGTTGAGCGCGGTCGTGGTTACGTCACCGCTGTTCAGAACAAGCAAGCTGGAGCTGAAATCGGACGCATCCCTGTTGATTCAATCTATTCACCTGTACTTAAGGTGACATACAAGGTTGAAGCAACTCGTGTCGAGCAGCGTACAGACTTCGATCGCCTCGTTATCGATGTTGAAACAAAGCCTTCAATGAAGCCACGCGATGCTGTCGCCTCCGCTGGTCGCACACTTGTTGAACTCTTTGGTCTTACACGTGAACTCAACCTCGATGCAGAAGGTATCGAGATGGGGCCATCTGTTATGGATGCTGCCCTTGCAGCAGATCTTGCTCTTCCTATCGAAGATCTCGATCTCACAGTTCGTTCATACAACTGCCTGAAGCGCGAAGGCATTCACACAGTTGGCGAGTTGGTTAACCGTTCAGAGGCTGATCTTCTCGACATCCGCAATTTTGGTTCAAAGTCCATCGATGAGGTCAAGGCAAAGCTGGTCTCAATGGGAATGTCTCTTAAGGACAGCCCAGCAGGATTTGATCCAACACAACATCAGAACTACAACGCATCAGATGAAGATTTTTCTGATGCAGATGCAAACTAAGAAGGAGTAAAGACATGCCAAAGCCAACTAAGGGTCCTCGTTTGGGTTCAGGCCCATCACACGAGCGTCTCATCCTTCGTACACTTGCAGAGCAGTTGTTCGAGCATGGCAAGATCACTACAACTGAAGCAAAGGCGAAGCGTCTTCGTCCACTTGCAGAGAAGTTAATTACCTTCGCTAAGAAGGGCGATCTTCAGGCTCGTCGTGAAGTAATGGCTCGCATCGCTAACAAGAGCGTTGTGCACACACTCTTCACAACAATCGCACCAACATTTGCTACACGCGAAGGCGGATACACACGTATCACCAAAGTCGGTCCACGTAAGGGCGATAACGCTCCTATGGCTGTGATCGAACTCGTAACAGATAAGTAATTTCTACGCCTTAACAACGTAAATTCTGATGGCGCAACCCACTCTCTTTCCTGAGAGTGGGTTTCGTCGTTTACGGATAGATATCGCCTATGACGGCACCGCCTTCTTTGGATGGGCAGCCCAACCTGATCGCCGTACGATTCAAAATATGGTTGAAGAAGCAATCGCCCGAATTTCACGAAGCGATGTCGAATCAGTTGTTGCAGGACGTACGGATGCTGGTGTACACGCAACAGGGCAAGTGATCCATGTAGATCTACCGGACGCAGTCTTCGCCGATGGTCTTTCGTACATTGATTTACGTTACAAACTCAATCGCATCCTTGATGAAGATGTACGAATCATGGAAATCTCCGATGCTCCCGAAGGATTCCACGCACGTTTTTCAGCGCTCCGCCGGATCTACATCTACAAGATTCTCGATAATAACGAAGTAATTCCGCCACTTTCCCGCTATGACGTAGCGCCTTGGTATCGCCCACTCGATGTTGATCTGATGAATCAGGCGAGCCAACTAGTGCTTGGTCACCATGACTTTGCGGCATTCTGCAAATTTAAAGAGGGTGGCACAACCATTCGCACCCTTGAGAAATATCAATGGCGCCGTGATGAGACCGGCCTTCTTGTTGCAGAGGTTGTCGCCGATGCATTCTGTTACTCAATGGTGCGCAACCTCGTCGGTGCAGTTGTCTGTGTTGCAGATGGTCGCAAGGATCCCTCATGGATGGCAGAGCTCGTAGCAAATAAAGAGCGGGTCAGCGATTCATTGGTCTTTCCGGCACGAGGCTTAAGTCTTGCTCGTGTGGAGTATCCAACAAATGATCGGCTTATCGAACGCGCTAAAGTGACTATTGGAAAGCGTGGCGATGGGCCACATTGATATTGCAGGCGTGGAATACGCGCTCTCTGATGGTCGAGTATTACTCAACGATGTCTCATTTCGCGTAGGCGATGGTGCAAAGGTTGCTCTGATTGGCCCTAATGGATCGGGAAAGACAACGCTGATCCGAATGATCTGCGGTGATATCTCACCAGATGAAGGCACAGTTGCAATCACAGGTGGCCTTGGCGTAATGCGACAGTTCATTGGATCGGTTCGCGACGAGACAACTGTCCGCCAGCTCCTCCTTTCAGTTGCACCACTGCGAATTCGTGAAGCGGCTAATCGTGTTACTGAAACTGAAAATGCTATGAATGCCGATCCATCCGAGAAGAATCAGATGGCATATGCCCAGGCGATCATCGATTGGGGCGATTGCGGTGGGTATGACTTTGAAGTGATCTGGGATAAGTGCTGCACTGAGATGCTCGATAAGAGCTATGAAGTAGTAAGAGATCGCTTGGTAAGTTCGCTATCCGGTGGAGAGCAGAAAAAGCTGGTCTTGCGAGCTCTGCTTGAAGGGCCAGAGGAAGTCTTATTGCTCGATGAGCCTGATAACTACCTTGATGTGCCTTCAAAGCGTTGGTTGGAAAAGGTAATCTCTGAGACAAAGAAATCTGTTCTCTTTATTAGTCACGATCGTGAACTATTACAAAATACGGCAACGCGCATTGTGGCACTTGAACAGGGAGTCAATGGAAATACTGCCTGGGTTCACGGTGGAAAATTTGATACCTGGCATGACGCTCGAAAGGCACGTAATGCAAGATTTGCCGAGTTGTTGTTGCGCTGGCAGCAAGAGCATCAGCGTCTCAAGGATCTTGTGCGAACCCTGCAAGTGCAGGCAGCAAGTTCACATGAGATGGCCAGCAAGTATCACGCGATGCAGACTCGCCTTCGTAAATTCGAAGAGGCTGGTGCACCAGAAGCTCCACCTATTGAACAAGATCTAAACGTCGGACTTCGCGGCGGACGCACCGGTTTGCGAGCGCTCACTTTTGAGAAAATTTCGATTACCAATCTCTCTGGCGAGGTCCTTACTCAACCTTTCGATTTTGAAGTCTTTTTCGGAGATCGCATTGCAATTTTGGGAAAGAATGGAAGCGGAAAGTCACACTTCTTCAGAATGATCTCCGGCGATGAAGATGTGAGATACACCGGTAACTTAAAAGTGGGCGCTCGCGTTGAGATCGGTTACTTTGCGCAGACTCACGCCCATCCTGAATTTGAAAATAAGACTTTGCTTGAAATTCTCTGGGAGAACCACTCGCTTCAACTAGGACCTGCCAAGAGCGTGCTACGAAAGTATGAAATTGATAAGCAAGCAGAGCAGAAATTCACATCGCTTTCAGGTGGTCAGCAAGCTCGATTCCAAATCCTCTTGCTCGAACTGAGTGGATCCACTTTGTTATTACTCGATGAACCGACCGATAATCTCGATCTTGCAAGCGCCGAAGCTCTTGAACATTCATTAGATCGCTATGAGGGTACGGTGTTAACTGTCACCCACGACCGCTGGTTTACTCGAGGCTTCAATCGATTCTTAGTCTTTGGGGCAGATGGGCGGGTCTATGAGAGCCCCGAGCCGGTCTTTGATTTCTAGTGATTTTGCGCCTGCAGTCTGCAGGGATGAGAGCCATTTTGACCCCCTATGCCCCAGAAGGTAAAGTTGAGCCCCTGCGCCAGCGGGCGCCGAAGGTCAATCCTTGAAGCACTACGAATAGAAGAAGGTAATAGAGCATGCGTACATATAGTCCAAAGGCAGGCGACGTCGTTCGTGCATGGCACGTCATCGATGCACAAGATGTAGTTCTTGGTCGTCTTGCAACACACGCTGCCGCTCTACTTCGTGGAAAGCACAAGGCAACATTTGCACCGCACATGGATATGGGTGACTTCGTCATCGTAATCAACGCTGAGAAGGTCTCACTTTCAGGAAATAAGTCGTCAACAAAGTTTGCACACCATCACTCAGGCTTCCCAGGCGGTCTTACATCGACTGTCTACGGTGAGCTCCTTGAAAAGCACCCAACACGTGCTGTTGAAAAGGCGATCAAGGGAATGCTTCCAAAGAACCGCCTAGGTCGTGAGATGGCTGGAAAGCTTAAGGTCTACGCAGGTTCAGAACATCCACATGCAGCACAAGCTCCAAAGCCATATTCATTCGAACAAGTTTCTCAGATTATTAAGTAAGGGATCACATACATATGTCAGATAACACAACTTTCGCAGACCTCGACGAGAACGAGATCCCTACTTCATACTCATCATCGACTCCTGCAGCTGCTACAAACCGTCCAGCGATCAAGGCGCCAGGTGCTGGCACAGGTCGCCGCAAGGAAGCTGTTGCACGCGTTCGTCTGATTCCTGGAACAGGTCGTTGGGTTGTCAACGGTAAGACTCTCGAGGAGTACTTCCCAAATAAAGTTCATCAGCAATCAGTATCTGAGCCACTTCGCACAGTCGGCGCAGAAGGTCAGTATGACGTTTTTGCTCGCATCAACGGTGGTGGAGTTTCTGGTCAGGCTGGCGCACTTCGTCTCGGCGTTGCGCGTTCACTGAACGAAATTGATGTTGAGGCACACCGTCCAGCGCTAAAGAAGGCTGGATTCCTTTCACGTGATGCACGTGTTATCGAGCGCAAGAAGTACGGTCTTAAGAAGGCTCGTAAGCGTTCACAATACTCAAAGCGTTAATTCACTTAAAGAGCGGCATTCATGTCCCTATTTGGTACAGATGGAATCCGCGGCCTAGCTAATGGCCAAGTATTAACCGCTGAACTAGCACTCGATGTAGCAGTCGCTGCTGCACATATTCTCGTTGAGAGTTTTCATGATAAATCAGTACGGCCACGTGCAATTGTGGGTCAGGATTCGCGCGCATCAGGTGAATTTCTCGAAGCCGCTGTAGTTGCAGGACTCACAAGTGCTGGCGTTGATGTCTATCGTGTAGGTGTTTTACCCACTCCGGCAATTTCTTATCTCGTTGCAAGCACCGAAGCAGATCTAGGTGTGATGATCTCAGCATCCCACAATGCCATGCCTGATAACGGGATCAAGTTATTTGCACGCGGAGGCGGCAAGCTCGATGATGCGATCGAGGCGTTAATCGAGGCTCGCATAGGTGAGCCATGGGAGCGTCCCACAGGCCAAAACGTGGGTCGCGCAATTTTTGACGAGAGCGCTCGAGAAAAGTACATCGAACATTTGATGACATCGGTACATACTCGCCTTGATGGCTTGAAGATCGTTGTTGATTGTGCAAACGGTGCAGCATCGTATGTAGCCCCCGATGCGCTCGCCCGTGCCGGAGCTCATGTCATCGCAATCTCACATACTCCAGATGGTTGGAATATCAATGACGATTGCGGATCTACCTACCTATCTAATCTCAAGGCTGCCGTGGTGAAAGAAAATGCCGACTTTGGAATCGCCCACGATGGCGATGCAGATCGCTGCCTTGCTGTAGATGCACAAGGCAACGAAATCGATGGCGACATGATTATGGCAATCTTGGCAATAGGAATGAAAGCTAGCGGTGAACTCAAAGCAGATACCGTGGTCGGAACCGTAATGAGTAATCTCGGTTTTATCCGTGCGATGGAAGCGGCTGGGATTAAAGTCGAGACAACTCCGGTCGGCGATCGTTATGTATTAGAGCGCATGCTCGAAAAAGATTTTGTTTTAGGTGGCGAACAATCAGGCCATGTCATAATGCGCAAGTTTGCTAATACCGGCGACGGACTTCTGACAGCCCTTGCAATTGCGCAAGCCGTTGCTGGCAGTAAGAAATCTTTGGCAGAGTTAGCATCTGTAATGACTCGCTTTCCACAAGTATTGATCAATGTGAAGGGCGTTGCAAAAGAGAAGTTAGAAAGCAATTCGGCAATCTCTGATGCAGTCATAGTCGCTGAAACCGCATTAGGGTCTTCGGGTCGAGTACTTTTGCGCGCCTCAGGTACAGAAAACCTTGTAAGAGTGATGGTCGAAGCCTCGAGTGATAACCTTGCCTCTGAAGTTGCGACAACACTTGCTGATGTCGTAAGAAAAGAACTTTCTCTCTAAGGAGATCACTTTATGTGCGGCATTGTGGGATACACAGGCGCACGGTCTGCAGTTGATCCGCTCATAGAGGGACTTCGCCGCCTTGAATACCGTGGATATGATTCCGCGGGTATCGCGCTAGGCACCCCTACCTCGCTCTTCATTGAAAAGCGCGCGGGAAAGTTAGCCAATCTCGAGAGTGCACTGTCTCCAAATATTCCAAGAGTCCATTCGGGAATCAGCCACACTCGTTGGGCAACTCACGGAGGACCGACAGATCGCAATGCACACCCTCATGTAGACAACGAGGGAAAACTTGCCGTTATTCATAATGGAATTATTGAAAATTACTCAGAGCTAAAAGCAGAACTTGAATCTCGTGGCCACACATTCACATCAGATACCGACACTGAATCAGTGGCTCACTTGTTATCTGATCTTCGTAAAGAACATGGGGGAGACCTCACTCAAGCAATGCGCGCTGCGGTGAAATTGCTGCGCGGCTCTTTCACCTTGCTTGCTGTGCACGCCGATGATCCGGAGCGCATCGTGGGCGTTCGTCGCAATTCGCCACTTGTGGCCGGAATCGGCGATGGTGAGAATTTCTTAGCTTCAGATGTTGCAGCATTTATCGATTACACCAAGCGAGCCATTGAACTCGGTCAAGATGAGATCATCACCATTACTCCATCGACAATTGAGATTATTGATCTTCAGGGAGCTACGGTAGAACCTCGCGAATATGAAATCACCTGGGATGCTGCTGCTGCGCAAAAGGGTGGATTTACCCACTTTATGCTCAAGGAAATTTATGAACAACCTAAAGCGGTTGCCGATACTTTGATCGGTCGCTTGAGCGATAACGATCAAATCCTGATTGATGAATTACATATGTCCGATGCTGATATTGCAGCCTTAAAGAAGATTGTTGTCATTGCCTGCGGTACCGCTTATCACGCAGGTATGGTTGCAAAGTATGCGATTGAAAAGTGGGCAAAGATCAGCGTAGAAGTAGAAATTGCCAGCGAATATCGCTACCGCGATCCTATTGTTGATGGCTCAACGCTGGTCGTTGCAATATCGCAATCTGGAGAGACTATGGATACCTTGATGGCGGTTCGCCATGCAAAGGCCGCAGGTGCACGGGTCCTAGCTATCTGCAATACAAATAGCTCAACAATTCCCCGCGAGTCAGATGCGGTGATTTACACACATGCCGGCCCTGAGATTGCTGTTGCATCGACAAAGGCACTTCTCACACAGATTGTTGCCGTCTATCTCTTAGGTTTAAAGCTTGCTCAAGTTCGCAAAGAACTCAACGATAGCGATGTAAAGACGATCTATCATCAGATGCTTGAACTTCCGGGGCAGATAGAGCAAATTCTTGAAACCGTTGAACCGCTTCGCGAGTTAACCAGAAAGTTTGCAAGTTCAGACACTGTTTTATTCTTGGGCCGCAATGTTGGCTATCCAGTTGCTCTTGAAGGTGCTCTGAAGCTCAAAGAGCTTGCCTATATCCACGCAGAAGGATTTGCCGGCGGCGAACTTAAACATGGTCCGATTGCACTCATTGATTCGAACAAGCAGACACCGGTTATTGCGATACTGCCAGTAGGGCATGAACACGCACTCGATGAGAAAATGTTAAGCAATATTCAGGAAGTAAGAGCTCGCGGTGCTCGCGTTATCGTTATTGCTCAAGAAGGCGATAACGTTGTCGGAGCAGAACACATTATTCGTATTCCATCTGCGCCTGCTCTTTTGCAGCCAATCTTGGCTACGGTGCCGTTGCAGGTCTTCGCTTATGAGATGGCAGTCACTCGAGGCAATGATGTAGATCAACCAAGAAACTTGGCTAAATCTGTAACGGTTGAATAGATGATTCGGCAGGTGGATATTCGTAAAGCCCAGCGCAATAAAGCACTTCGCTGGTCGGCAATTCTCTTTAGTGGTTTTCTTCTTGTTACCCAGCAGGTATATACATATGGCCCGCTCACAGTTTTTGATAAGCGTATTAACAGTTCACCCAAGCCACAATTTGATGGCCTAGCTGGTTTCATATTGCGTCGCCTTGATGATCTAGGACTTCGTGGTTTGACAGCAACAGTTCTGATCGTTGCAGCATCTTTTATCGCCTGGAAATTTAAGACTTGGCGTCCGCTCAATCTTGCATTTCTTTCGTTGATTCTTCTTAACCTTGTGGTGGGCGCATCGAAGTTATTGCTAGGTAGAACAAAACCTCGTATGGGAATAGATCTGCTTCATGCAGGTGGAATGTCTTATCCCAGTGGCCATGCATCCAATGCTGTCTTGTCATGGGGCATCTTGGCTTATCTGATTTATAGATATGCCCACGTTGATAGATATCAGGGACGTCTTGCTAGCGCAGGCGTTGCTGCAGTTTCACTTACCGTCTGTACGGTCTCACTCATTCGACACACACATTGGTTTACAGACTTACTTGGTGGCCTATTTGTTGGGAGTGCTCTCCTTGTCGCCGTTATCGCAGTCGATCGGTATGTTCCGTCGAAAAGCCAACTGCACTAGACTCGACCTCATGATTGATGGAATCGGCATCGATGTTGTCGATATCGACCGCTTTGAGGAAAGCATTAATCGCACACCCGGATTATTAGAAAAGCTCTTCACAACTGCCGAACGTCAAAACCCTCTTGCCTCTCTTGCTGCACGTTTTGCCGCCAAAGAAGCGCTCTATAAAGCGCTCAGTCCATCTCACGGTCTTTCCTGGCACGATGCCGAAGTAATTAATCTGGAAAGTGGAAAGCCAGATTTTTTCTTTAGAGGTGCAATTGCAGATCTAGTAGATGGCGCGCAGGTTCACCTATCTCTTTCACACGATGGCGGTATTGCCTCTGCGATGGTTGTGCTCGAACGATGAGTACCTTCAATCGTGCAGAGGCGATCATTGACCTTGATCGCATCAGCGCAAATGTTTCTTATTTGAAAACACTTTCCGGAGTAAATCTCATGGCTGTGGTGAAAGCCGATGCTTATGGCCATGGCTTAGTACCTGTTGCGCGTGCAGCACTTGCAGGTGGTGCCACCCATCTTGGTGTTGCACTGATGGAAGAAGCGATTGCACTTCGCGAGGCTGGGATTGCCGCCCCAATTCTCGCTTGGCTAGTTCCACCTGGATCTGATTACAAGAAAGCTGTTGATAACAATATTGAATTAGCCGCTGCATCAATAATTGCCTTGCAAGAGATCGGTGCTGTGAAATCTCAACACCGTCCTAAGGTTCACCTTGAGGTAGATACTGGGATGACACGTGGTGGCTTCCTCAGTGAGTGGGGCAAACTCGATGGCCATCACGTTGCCAATATAGATATTGTCGGAATATTTTCTCACTTTGCTCGCGCTGATGAGCCAGGACAAGCTCAGAATGATCGCCAACGTGCTCGCTTTGCTGAGATGGTGGCAACTCTAGAATCATTTGGCTTTACCAATATTGTTCGCCATCTTTCAAATTCAGCGGCAACGCTAAAAGATCCACTCTCAAAGTTTGACATGGTACGCACAGGTATTGCTATCTATGGACTGACACCTGATGTACATACTCTAGGAAGTTCAGCATCTCTTGGACTTCTTCCTGCAATGACTCTGCGCGCCAAACTCCATTTAGTAAAAGATGTCCCCGCTAGTTCTCCCGTTGGATACGGTGCAACTGCAGTGACAGAACGTGAGACGAAGTTAGGCGTAGTCGCAATCGGTTATGCCGATGGAATTCCTCGAGTGGCACAGGGTGCTGGAATATTTTTCCAAGGAAGACGTGCACCCATTATCGGTCGCGTATCAATGGATCAATTCGTTGTGGACCTCGGAGCGGATTCACATGCGATTTCTGGTGATTGGGTCGAAGTATTTGGAGATGGAAGCGATGGGGGATATACGGCCGAAGACTGGGGGAGCGCCTCACAATCAATTAATTATGAGATTGTTACACGAATTGGCCCTCGTGTGCCTAGAATCTACCGATCACATTCGCTTACAACGGAGTAGGAGAAGCAGTTGAGTTCACAATCAGTTCTCTCAATCTCCAACCTCACCGTTGAATTCGGCGGATTGACCGCACTCGATGATGTCTTTCTCAACCTTGAGAGCAAGCAAGTTGTAGGACTCATTGGCCCCAACGGTGCTGGCAAAACAACGCTCTTCAACGCAATCTGTGGAATCGTCAAACCAACTTCAGGCAGCCTTACCCTCGATGGAGAGCCCCATGTTTGGCCAGCAACTCACGAATTAACTTCATTGGGAATCTCGCGCACCTTGCAAGGTGTCGGACTCTTCCCAGATCTGACCGTTGCAGAGAATGTAATGATTGGTGCGCAGAAGTTTTCCACGACAGGATTGATCTCTGCAGCTTTTGGACGTAATAAAAAAGATGAACGCGATCTTCGCGAACGTGCTCATTGGGCACTTGAACGAGTCTATGCTGGAAGTCTTTCAGATAAGAGAGCGGACTCACTTTCATATCCAGATACCAAGCGAGTTGCAATCGCTCGCGCACTTGTTAGTAACCCAAAGATTTTGATGCTCGACGAACCAGCTGGTGGATTGGGAGCACAAGATATTGCCTGGATGAATGATGTAATCCGCAATCTTCGCTCTTCTATGTCGATTCTCATCGTAGAACACCACATGGATGTTGTGATGAGCGTCTGTGACCAGCTCTATGTGCTCAACTTCGGCGAAGTAATCGCAAGCGGTAGCGCTGATACGGTTCGCCGTGATCCTGCTGTAATCGCCGCCTACCTTGGAACAGGGGTGGCTTAGTGTTAAAGATCGACCATCTGACTGTGGCTCACGGCGCAATCCGCGCCATCGATGACATCTCTTTTTCAGTTGCTAAGGGTCAACTCGCTGCAGTCATTGGATCTAACGGTGCGGGAAAGACAACGCTTATGCGCACTCTCTCAGGATTAAAGGGCGCTGCAGCAGGAACTGCGTCGTGGATGGATCACAATCTCCTGAGCGGAAAACCAGAACACCATGTACGCCACGGTGTCTCACATGTCTCTGAAGGAAAATCTGTTATTGCTCAACTTTCTGTTGAAGAGAATTTAGATTTGGGTGCTCTCTGGCGTCGCAATCGCAGCGAGGCCAGATCTACAAAAGAAGAGGTATTCCAACTCTTCCCACGTCTTGCTGAACGTCGCACCCAACAAGCAGATACTCTCTCCGGTGGAGAGCGACAGATGCTGGCGATTGGCCGTGCCTATATGTCACGTCCACAATTACTTCTTTTAGATGAACCTTCACTTGGATTAGCACCACTTGTCATAGAACAGATCTTTCAATCGATTCGCCAGATTGTTGACTCCATGGGAATGACTGTTGTTCTCGTTGAACAGAACGCAATGGGTGCACTGAAAATTGCAGACTATGGTGTTGTGCTCAACCTTGGCACAATCGCTGCAACAGGAAGTGCTGCAGAGCTTATGGCCGATCCAGCAGTACGTGCTGCTTACTTGGGATACTAGGGAGAGCGCCATGAATCAACTTCTCGATATGTTCCTCATCGGCATTAGCGCAGCTTCTATCTACTCATTGATGGCAATCTCCATGGTTCTTGTCTGGCGCTCGACTCGAGTCGTTAATTTCGCCCAGGCTGGCATGGCTCTACTTTCTGCATATATTGGTTACGAACTTGTAGCCCGAATTGGAAATTTCTGGATAGCACTTCCTCTTGCCATGATTCTCGGCGCAGCCTTTAGCGCATTTATTGAGTTCTTCCTTATGCGCACACTTCTTAAACACAGCAGTCAAGGTGCAATTGCAGCGATCGCACCGATCATTGCAACTCTTGGTTTACTCGGATTAATTCGCGCAGTTATTGGATTTATCTGGGGACATGCAGATGTTCAACTTGAGGCACCACTTTCAAAAGTTGGTTTCACAATTGGAGATACCCCAATTGGTATGAGCCCGATGTCACTCTTTGTCCTTCTCTTTGTTATAGCGTTAATGATTATCGTAAGCGTTATCTTTCAGAAGACAAATATTGGTTTAGCTCTGAGAGCATCTGCATATGCACCAGAGATTGCACAGCTTGCCGGAATCCGAGTATCTGGAATCCGTACATTGGGTTGGGCAATTGCAGGTGCTGCCGGTGCTGCTGCAGGAATTTTGCAGACCGTCAATGGAAATGGTGCGCTATCACCAGAGTCACTTGAATTTAGTTTGCTCTTGGTCTTTGGATTTATTGCAGCGGTAATCGGGGGACTTGAATCTCTCCCTGGATCAGTTCTTGGAGCGCTAATCCTCGGACTTGTACTTGCATTTGTGCAGATCTATATCAGCGGAACTCTTGTCTTCATCGTTGCTTTCCTTCTCTTGCTCGTAGTACTAATCGTGCGTCCGCAAGGCTTCTTGGGCTCAAAGGAAGGTCGCCGTGCTTAAAAAACATCCACTACTGACCTTTATCTTCTTTGGTTTTGTGCTCTTACTTATCAGCAATACTCTTGACGAGCTTCGTGTCTATCAAGGTGCAACCGTTGGTGTCTACGTCATTGGAATTTCATCTCTTATTCTTCTCATCGGCTACTCAGGTCAAGTCTCATTAGGACATGGCGCCCTTCTTGCAATCGGAGCATATGCAGCAGCACTTTCACGCATTCACTACAACGCACCTGTCTGGCTCACTTTTGTTATTGCAGTTTTGGCAGCCGCGTTAGCTGGTGCGTTACTCGGTGTTGCAGCAGCGAGATTAAGTGGACCGTATCTTGCGGGTACAACGTTGGCCCTTGCTATTGGACTTCCTTCCCTTGCAAATCAATTTCCAATTTTTGGTGGCGAACAAGGTCTCTTCTTCGATATCGGGATGCCACCGTCATCCTTGGGTGAAGATTTCACCCAATACAAGTGGTATTTCTGGATTAGTTGGTCTGCAGCGCTAATTGCAATGTATTGGTTACGAAATGTTATGAATTCCCGTTACGGAAGAAGCTGGCGCGCAGTCCGAAGTAATGATGTTGCAGCAGAACTGGCTGGAATTCATGTGGGTCGGAATAAAGTCCTAGCTTTTACGATCAGCGCGGGCCTAGCAGGCCTTTCGGGAGCACTTTTAGCGATGACTGTGAGCCTTGTTTCACCTGGGGTCTTCCCGCTAGCCCTATCATTTTCTTTAGCGACAGGCGCGGTCCTCTCTGGCGTAACTACCCTCGGAGGCGTCATGATTGGCGCAGTGACTCTGGTGGCAATCCCTGAGATCGCCCTAGCGATAGCCAATCGCTACAGCGGATCAGAGACGATCACCACAAACTTGCCAGGACTCCTGGTGAGTGCGCTACTGATCTTGACCGTTCTATTTGTTCCAAATGGACCAGTCGAGCAGTTACACGCAAAGCGTGCGAAGAAGGGACATTCTTCGCACAGCTTTATCGAAGTTACAGTCCGAGTAGGTAGTAAAACTTTGTCAACGAAGAAGAAGTAAGGCAGTAAGAAATAAATCCCGTAAGGGCCCTCGATGGAAGGAAAGAAATGATCACAATCAATCGTCGGAAGTTGGTTACAGCTTCTGCGGTGCTTGCAATTGCAGCTCTCACAGTTTCGACTGTGCCTGCACAAGCAATCAACCCACATATGGCAGCAGATCCAGGTATTACTGGAACAACAATTAAGTTGGGAATGACATCGCCTACCACAGGCATCGCAGCTCCGGGATATAGCAAGATTCCTGGCGCGATGAAGGCTTACTTCGATTACGTCAACGCTAATGGCGGAGTAAACGGCCGCAAGATCATCTTTGTTAACAAAGACGACCAGTACATCCCAACAACAGCTGTAGCTAAGGCCAATGAACTCATTCTTCGTGACAAGGTATTCGCACTTGTTGGCACATTGGGTACTGCAAGCACAAAGGCGCTCACTGCATCAACACAGCTTTCAAAGCGCGGGGTTCCTTCACTCTTTGTAAACACTGGTTGGAGCGGTTTTGCCGATCCAAAGGCCTACCCAACAACATTCTCAATCTTGCCTTCATATCAGATGGAAGCAAAGATTATGGCGAAGTTGATCAAGGATAAGTACCCAGGAAAGAAGATTGCACTTATTTACCAGGATGACGACTTTGGTCGTGACGCACTTGCTGGTTTCAAGACAGGTGGCCTCACCTTCGATCTAGCGATTCCTTATGCATCAGGCTCACAGGCACTTCCCGCAACTGGTGCAGGTTGGATCACTAAGTTGAAGGCGGCATCACCAGATGTAACAGTCATGTTTGGTGTCTCTTCGGCAACAACAGCTCTTCTTGGCGCGGCATTCCAAGGTGGATGGGTCGGTAAGACTCAGTTC
>JBJTKU010000096.1:0-6221 GCA_046096605.1 Candidatus Planktophila sp.
GAATCTAGCGACACGTTGATCATGCGCGTCCACGAACGAGGAAGTGGTGAGACTCGTTCTTGCGGGACTGGAACATGTGCGGTAGCTCTTGCTGCAACGATCCATACACGTGGACATCTCCCTGCTCGCTGGATTATTAAGCCACCGGGTGGAGCGCTTTTCGTAGATATTGATGGACACTCAAATGCAACTCTTACGGGACCTGCAGTTCTGATTGCAGATCATGACATCACTAGATATTTGGCTTCATGACTTCCGAAAATCCACACTTGAGTGAGCATCGCTTGGAAGAGCTCTTGCGCGAGAGTGCAAGAGTTGCCGCCGATTTTGATGGCTCTGAAGAAGATATAGATCATGGGGCGGTTCAAGAGCTTTCTGAACGACAAGCACTCCGTCGTGTTAAAGGATTTTCTACTCAGCTGCAAGATATCTCAGAGGCCGAGTATCGCCAACTTCAATTGGAGCGAGTTGTCTTGGTTGGCGTGTGGACAGAAGGTTCAATTGAAAGTGCTGAAAATTCTTTAGCCGAGCTCAAAGCTCTGGCAGAAACGGCAGGATCAGAGGTATTGGAAGGCCTTATTCAACGTCGCGATAGACCAGATCCTGCCACTTACATCGGTTCTGGAAAGGTTCGGGAATTAAAAGAAGTTGTTCAATCAACAGGTGCTGACACTGTTATTTGCGATGGAGAATTGTCGCCATCGCAACTTCGACAACTTGAAGAGAAGCTCAAGGTAAAGGTTGTCGATCGCACTGCACTGATTCTGGATATCTTCGCCCAACACGCAAAGAGTCGTGAAGGTAAAGCACAAGTTGAACTTGCTCAGATTGCTTACCTTCTTCCTAGACTGCGCGGTTGGGGTGATTCGCTTTCACGCCAGGTAGGCGGTCGCGCTGCAGGTGGCGCAGGTATCGGTGGTCGCGGTCCGGGTGAGACCAAGATAGAAACTGATAGAAGACGCATCCGCGACAAGATGGCTAAATTGCGTAGAGAGATTGCGGAGATGAAAGTATCTCGCGAAACTAAACGTCAAGAACGTCGCCGTCACAACATTCCTTCGGTTGCAATCGCCGGATATACCAATGCAGGTAAATCATCTCTACTCAATAAACTTACCAATGCCGGTGTGCTAGTAGAAAATGCCCTTTTCGCAACGCTCGATCCGACCGTTCGAAAAACTCAAACTGCCGACGGTCGTATTTACACATTGACTGACACAGTGGGATTTGTTCGCCATCTACCCCATCAATTAGTTGATGCCTTTAAATCTACATTGGAAGAGGTATCTGGCGCTGACCTCATAGTTCACGTCGTTGACGGTTCACATCCGGATCCTTCAGAACAGATACGAGCTGTCCGTGAAGTTATAGATGAAATTGGTGGCAAAGATATACCTGAGATAATTGCGATAAATAAAGTAGATATTGCCGATCCTGAGGTAATCATGAGCTTACTTCGCACCGAGAAGAATTCTTATGCCTTCTCCGTACGCACTGGTTTTGGAATCGATGGACTTTTACATGCAATTGAGAAGTCGTTGCCACACCCACAAGTAGAAATTGACTGCGTGATCCCATATGACCGAGGTGAACTCGTGAGCGCAATTCACGAGCACGGAGAGATCATCTCTGAACTCTATGAAGAGGGAGGTACGCACATTCATGCCCGAGTCGATGCTGGTCTATCACAGGTAATCTCGACGGCAGTCGCAGCATCTGAGTCTGGGGAATAAATCCGACACGCCCACGGTTGCATTGTCTAATTCAGCCAATATGGGCCATGATGCGCCCGTGGCCAGATAAGGCCAGAGGCTTGAAAAACCAGAGGCTTGAAAAACCAGAGGTTTGAAGAGCTAGAGACTTGATAGGGAAGAGGGAGGTGGCTGACTGTGGCAACAGATTACGACACACCCAGAAAGACCGACGAAGAGCTCCACGAAGAGTCGCTAGAGGAACTCAAAGCCCAACGTGTTGATGCCCAGTCAGGCCAGATCGATGTCGATGAGGCAGAAGCTGCAGAAAATCTTGAACTTCCGGGTGCAGATCTCTCAGGCGAAGAGCTCTCTGTCCGCGTAGTTCCTAAGCAGGAAGACGAGTTCACCTGCTCACGTTGCTTCTTAATTCACCACATTACCCAGCTGGCAAAGGGCGAAGGCGCGAAAGCTATCTGCAAGGAATGTGCTTAATCATCCTTTAAGCGCTTGGATTAACTCAGCACCACGTTCTGTTGTGACAAGCCAATACGGTGTTGAATCGCGGTGGTCGTTAATCTCAATCTTTATTCCATGAGCGCTCCAGAATCGGATCGCTAAATACGCTGCAGGATCAGCCTCACGTGTTCGTTTGAGTAACATCTGTGAGGGCGTTAAGAGATCAATCTGACCGCAGAAATTTTTATCAATATGTGCCTTGCCGACGCGAAGCTCTCTTCCATCAACCTCAATCACAAGTGAAGCCAAAAAGTAGATCGCAATATTTCCTACCGTTAAGAAAATCATCATCGCAGCGGCGATGGCGGTGGTCATCGCAGCCCAGATTGCAACTCCTAGAGAAAAGGCCAGAAAGTAGATGAAGGCCATAAGCCACAGTGGTGGTCGGATTACTTCACGAAATTTGATCGACCTCTCACTCATAGCATTACCGTATCGGATCTTGAAGAGAGTAAAGTGGAGCCATGACTAGAGTGGCAAGTACTACACCGCCTGAAGGTGCACACCTTCCAGAACGCCACCCACTAGCTCCAGCCGTCGGAACTCAAATCCCCTCTCACTTTGGCCACTGTTTTGGATGCGGACAACTCCATCCCACTGGTCTACATCTTGTCGCCCATGCCGGCAGCGGTTTAGATCTGACCGCGCAATTTACTGTGACAGAAAATCACCAAGGTGCACCTGGGTTGGCACACGGAGGTTTGCTCTCGCTTGCCTTTGATGAAGCTCTTGGAAAATTGATGTGGCTTATCCGCTCTCCAGCAGTTACAGGTCGACTTGAAACAGATTTTATGAAACCTGTGCCAATTGGGACAACACTTCATATCTCAGCTCAAATCACCGGCCAGGTAAGTCGCAAGGTATATACAGAAGCCGTTGGTCGCCTTAACGGTCCGGATGGAGATATCGCAGTTCGTGCTGCAGCGCTCTTTGTTATTGTTCCTATGAGTCATTTTATGTCGAACGCTCCAGCTGACTATCTCGAGCATATTAAGAAATCTCCAGAACTCCTTGCCTTCGTTGATCCAGAATTTGAGATAAATCCATGAGCGCCCTCAAGGTGTTGATCACCCGACTCGACCCTGATCTGCCATTACCGAAGTATGCAAAGGGTGGTGATGCTGGAGCAGATATCGTCTCTCGTGTCGATATCACTTTAGCGCCGGGTGAGCGAGCACTTGTTCCCACGGGGATCGCAATTGCACTGCCTGATGGTTATGTGGCGCTAGTTCATCCTCGTTCTGGTCTTGCTATCAAGCATGGCGTCACCATGGTGAATTCTCCTGGAACAGTTGATGCCGGCTATCGCGGAGAGTTACAGATCATTCTTATCAATCACGATCGAGCCCAATCAGTCTCATTTAAGCGTGGGGATCGAATTGCTCAACTTGTTATCCAGAAAGTTGAGCGGGCAGAGTTTGTTGAAGTAGAGAGCCTTCCAGGGTCAGGTCGGGGAGATGGCGGCTTTGGATCGACAGGTCGCTCATGAGTCAGGCATCTGGAGATAAAGAGAAGATCGTATCTGCTTTTGGTGGAAAGAAAGGTTTAATCGATGCTGGCTTTCCAGCTCTCGTCTTTCTCATCTCATTTAACATAACCGACAATTTATGGAACTCATTAATTGCATCAGTAATCATTTCGGCAATTTTGACCATCATTCGATTGGCGATGAAGGACACAGTCCAACACGCTCTTTCAGGGTTTATCGGGACGCTAATCTCGGCCTGGTTTGCAAATCGAACAGGCAATCCAAGCGATGTATTTGTACCAAAAATGTTGACCAACCTTGCATATGGAAGCGTTTATCTGATTGCAAATCTCTCACGTTGGCCCATCTTGGGACTTATCTTGGGACCTATTCTTGGTGAAAATCTTGCTTGGCGAAATGATCCCGCACGAAAAGCCGCCTATATTCGAGCAAGTTGGATCTGGGTGGCACTTTTCTTTAGTCGATTGATTGTGCAGTTCCCAATTTATCTCTCAGATAATGTAAATCTCTTAGGTGCAGTCAATTTAGCGATGGGGTATCCGCTCTTCTTTGCCACAGTGTATGGATCTTGGATGGTCCTAAAAGGAGTGCCAGCAACAAAAGCTCCAGAGGAAGATAAAACTATTAACCCTGAATAAAGCAGCCTTTAATCTGATCCTCGGCAAGGGCTGAAGCCACAAAGAGAAGTTCATCTCCTGCGCTAAAGACATCTGACGGTGTTGGCGCGATAACGCGACCATCACGAACAATGGCAGCAAGAGATGCATCCTGCGGGAGTTCAATTTCCTCGACTGTTTTGCCTATACAACTTGAAGAGTCAGGCAATGTAAGTTCAACAAGATTTGCCTGGCCTTTTCTAAAGCTAAATAGTCGTACTACATCGCCAACGCTAACAGCCTCTTCAACAAGGGCTGAGATTATGCGTGGTGTGGATACAGCAACATCTACACCCCAAGAAGAATCGAACATCCACTCATTCTTTGGATGATTAATTCGAGCAACAACGCGTGGAACCCCATACTCAGTTTTAGCTAGTAGAGAAGCAACTAAGTTGACTTTGTCATCGCCTGTTGCTGCAACCATTACTTGGGCGTTGCCCAGTGCCGCCTTATCAAGGGATGTGATCTCGCAAGCATCTGCCATGAGCCACTCAGCATCTGGAACAGAATCCATTTTAAGCGCTTTAGGATCTCGGTCGATGAGAAGAACTTGATGTCCGTTATCAAGAAGCTCGCGAGCAATGGCGCGACCTACATTTCCTGCCCCGGCAATGGCAATTCTCATGGACGCTCCATCGGCTCAACTGCAAGGATTGCTTCAACTTCGGCGACGCGAGAAGATTCGATAATCATATGGAGAAGATCGCCATCTTGAAGGACTGTATGTTCATCAGGGACCAAACCTTCGGCCAGTCGAGTAATAAAAGCAACGCGAGCCTTTGTTGATGACTCGATATGAGTAATCGGTAACCCAAACCATTCAAGATGAGGATGAACCTCTGTAAGTTCGATCGTTCCTGTCGCATCGCGCCATTCACTGCGTGACCCTTCAGGAACAAGTCGTCGCATAATCTGATCGGTTGCCCAAATCACTGTGGCAACAGTTGGAATTCCTAATCGCTGATAAATTTCAGCTCGACCTGGATCATAAATGCGTGCAACAACATTTCCCACGCCATAGGTTTCGCGAGCAACGCGTGCTGCGAGAATATTCGAGTTATCACCGTTGCTCACTGCGGCGAAGGCATCTGCTGTCTCGATACCGGCTTCTAGGAGAGTATCTCGATCAAAGCCAATTCCGCTGATGGTGCGACCTTGGAAATCCGGACCTAATCTGCGAAATGCTTCGCGCGATTGATCGATGATTGAAACTGTATGACCAAGTGCTTCAAGCTCGGCCGCCAAAGAAGAGCCGACTCGGCCGCAACCCATGATCACTACATGCACGGAACATAACTTACCCCCTTAGGCTTATCTTTATGACAACCAAGCCTCGTGCCGTCCTGACTGTGGGGCAGATTATTCGGGTAACGATTGAAAAAGTTGCCCATGGCGGCCACTTCATCGCCCGTTACGAAGGGGCGGTGATCTTCGTCAGACATGGATTACCCGAAGAAGTTGTTGACGTGGAAATCACCAGTGTTGGCGCTTCATTTAACCGCGCGGATGTCGTTGCAGTTATTGTTGCATCACCAGATCGAGTTGAAGCGCCTTGTAAATACTCAAACCGAAATGGCTGTGGCGGGTGCGATTTTCAACATGTGAGTATCTCGGCCCAGCGACGTCTAAAAAGTGATGTCATCACCGAACAATTTTTGCGCATCGCGAAGATGGAAATTCACGTAGAAGTTGAGGAAGTTTCACCTGCTCTAGGGTGGCGCACTCAAGCCACAATTGGCAGCGATAAAAAAGGTCATGCAGGCTTCTATGCCTCTCGCACAAATACAATTATGGCTATCGATGAATGTATTGTCCTTCATCCAGCCATTCGTTATAGCGATATTGCTGCACGTACATGGGAGC
>JBJTKU010000097.1:0-16108 GCA_046096605.1 Candidatus Planktophila sp.
TTTGATGTCTGGTTCTCAGAGCGCTCGCTCCATGAGGCCGGCGCTGTCGAACATGGAATTGACAAACTTCGCCAGCAAGGCCATGTCTTTGATTCTGAAGGTGCGATCTGGTTGCGCACCACAGATTTTGGCGATGATAAAGATCGCGTCATCACTAAAGCAAATGGAGATCTCACATACTTTGCATCAGATACTGCTTACTACATCAATAAGCGCGAACGTGGCTTTGATATCTGCATCTACATGCTTGGTGCAGATCACCACGGATACATCAACCGTTTACGCGCCACTGCTGCCTGTGCTGGCGACAACCCTGATTACAACGTGGAAGTTCTTATAGGGCAGTTAGTAAAGATCATGGAAGGCGGCGAAGAGGTCAAGCTCTCCAAGCGAGCCGGAACGATTATTACCCTCGAAGAGCTCGTCGAAAAAGTTGGTGTAGATGCTGCGCGATACACCTTAATTAGATATCCAGTGGATACGCCGATGGTGATGGATATCGATATCTTGCGCCGCAATACAAATGAAAATCCGGTTTATTACGTCCAATACGCACACGCCCGAATCGCAGCCGTCCTACGCAATGTTGCAGAACTTGCGATCCCGACCGGTCTCGATCACTTTGATCCAAGTCAGCTCACACACGATCGCGAAAATGAATTACTCGGAACATTGGCAGAGTTTCCTGGCGTTGTGGCTGGCGCTGCGCAGTTCCGCGAACCACACAGGATTGCGCGATACCTCGAAGAGTTAGCGGGGGTCTATCACGGCTTCTATGCAGATTGCCGGGTGCTTCCGATGGGCGATGAAGTTATCTCACCTCTTCACTCTGCCCGCGCCAATCTATGCGCTGCAACAAAGCAGGTCCTCAAGAACGGACTTGATCTGCTCGGCGTAAGCGCACCGGAGAGGATGTAATTGATATGTGGTCTGCGGCTATTTCATTCGAAAAGGGATCGCTCACCGCGGGCGGATTAAGCGCACGCCAACTAGCTACTGATTTTGGAACACCTACATTCTTTATCGATGAGGATCACTTCAGAGCTCGCGCAGTTGCGTGGGCAAAGTCGCTCGAGGATAACTTTGGTCCAGCTGCTGGAAATGTCTATTACGCAGCCAAAGCCTTTATCTGCACCGATGTTGCCAGGTGGATCAAAGAAGAAGGCATCGGCATTGATGTCTGCACTGGCGGAGAGCTTGCAGTTGCATTAGCCGGTGGAATAGATCCAAAGAAGATTGAAGTTCATGGCAATAATAAATCAGTTGCTGAGATCGATCGCGCAGTTGCTGTGGGTGTAAAGACAATCGTCATAGATTCACTTTTTGAGATCGAACGGGTTGCTGCTGCAGCAAGCAGGCACGGTGTTACTCAAGCGGTGATGTTGCGCCTTACTCCAGGGGTTGAAGCCCACACCCATGAATCAATTTCGACAGCGCATGAAGATGTGAAGTTTGGATTTTCAATTGCAAGCGGTGCAGCTTCTGTCGCAGTTGCCCAGGTGTTATCGCATACTTGCCTTGAGCTTCGCGGGTTTCACTGCCACGTCGGATCACAAATATTCGGAACCGAATCTTTTGAATTAGCTGCAACCAGAATTATTGCCTTGATGAAAGAAGTTAAAGAAAATCACGGCATTGAATTACCAGAGCTCGATCTCGGGGGAGGCTATGCCATCGCCTATGTGCCGGGCGAAGTTACCGTTGAACCAGAAGATGTTCTGCCATCTTTGAGTGCGGTCGTCAAGAGCGCATGTGCCGCTGCCGGTTTAGCGTTGCCAATTATTTCGATTGAACCAGGCCGTAATATCGTTGGCCCAACAACATTTACTTTGTATGAAGTTGGAACCGTCAAAGATGTTCTTCTCGAAGATGGTGGAACTCGTCGTTACATCTCAGTTGATGGGGGAATGAGCGATAACATCCGCACTGCTTTATATGACGCTCAATACTTTGCGGTACTTGCTGATCGTCTCTCGCAAGCACCGCTGACGCTTTCACGCGTTGTAGGAAAGCACTGCGAAACCGGGGATATCGTGATTCGTGAAATTGAACTTCCATCAGATATTTCTCCTGGAGATTTGCTTGCGATACCAGCCACTGGCGCATATGGACGAAGCATGGCCAGCAATTACAACCACGTGCCGCGACCACCTGTAGTTGCAATCAAGAATGGCAGAGCTCGCGTGATTGTGCGCCGAGAAAATGAGGCAGATCTCCTCGCACTCGATGTGAAAGAATAGATGCATGAGATCCCCAGACCAACCAGTACGCATCGGCATGCTCGGCTGTGGTGTGGTCGGAAGCGAAGTTGCCCGTCTGATTTTGGCTGACACCATTGAGCTCTCCACACGAGCGGGAGCAAAGATTGAATTGGCAAAGATTGCTGTCCGCGAAATCAAGCCACGCGCTGGAATCCCTAACGAACTTTTTACCTTGGATGCGAATTCGATTGTTAATGATCCGACCATCGATTTAATAATCGAAGTAATGGGCGGCATTGAACCAGCTCGTGAATTAATTCTTGCCGCAATTGGAAATCGCAAATCTATTGTTACAGCTAACAAAGCACTATTAGCTAGCCATGGTGCAGATCTCTTTACGGCAGCATATGCGCAAGGCGAAGATATTTACTATGAAGCATCTGTTGCAGGTGCGATTCCAATTATCCGTCCGATGCGAGACTCACTTGCGGGCGATCACGTAGTTCGCTTGATGGGTATCGTCAACGGAACCACCAATTACATCCTGACCAAGATGCATGAGGATAACCGCGAATTTGCCGATGTTCTGGCAGAGGCACAGAAACTCGGTTACGCCGAGGCCGATCCCACTGCAGATGTTGAAGGCCTTGATGCTGCTGCAAAGGCTGCGATTCTTTCAGGTCTAGCCTTCCATACCCGAGTAACTGTCGATGATGTCTATCGTGAAGGAATCTCTCAGATCACTCTTGAAGATGTTCAGATCGCGAAGTCGATGGATCATGTTATTAAATTGCTTGCAATCGCAGAGTTAACTCCTGCTGATGAAATTTCTGTGCGAGTGCATCCAGTCCTATTACATAAGAGCCACCCGTTATCGTCAGTGCGCGATGCATTTAACGCGGTCTTTATTGAAGCAGAATCCGCAGGACCCCTAATGTTCTATGGTCGCGGCGCCGGAGGTGCACCAACAGCATCAGCGATTCTCGGTGATGTTGTTGCTGTCTCGCGACATATTGCTCTTAACTCGATTGGTCAGCGGGAGACAGATTATGCAGATCGTGATATTGCTCCAATCGAGACTACAAAGACTAAGTTCCTTATTCGCCTTGAAGTCGAGGATAAATCAGGTGTTTTGGCAACAATTGCCCAGACTTTTGCTGAACAGGATGTCTCTATCCAGACTGTTGACCAAAATGGACGCGGTGATGATGCTGAATTAATTATTGTTACCCACGGTGCAACCGAAGGTGAACTCAAGGCAACTGTCGATGCTTTGAAGAAGTTGTCTATCGTGACAAAGATTTCCAGCGTTATTCGAGTAGAGGGTTCAACATCGCTATGAGCATCTTCGGGCCAAAGAAAAAGGGCGGTGCTCATCAGTGGCGTGGAGTCATCGAGGAGTATCGTCACAGACTTCCTGTCAGTGATAAGACACCGATCGTCTCATTGCGTGAAGGTGGAACACCTCTTATCTATGCCTGCAATCTCTCGGAGCTACTTGGCAACAATGTCTGGATCAAATACGAGGGGCTCAATCCAACTGGTTCATTTAAAGATCGCGGTATGACCATGGCGATTTCGAAGGCGGCAGAAGATGGCGCAAAAGCTGTCATTTGTGCATCTACTGGAAACACTTCAGCATCGGCTGCGGCATACGCAGTCAAAGCCGGAATGACTCCAGCCGTTCTTATCCCTAAGGGAAAAATTGCAATGGGCAAATTAGCCCAAGCAGTTATTCACGATTCAACAATTTTGCAGGTCAACGGAAACTTTGATGATTGCCTCACTTTGGCACGTGAGCTCTCAGAAAATTACCCGGTTGCGCTAGTTAACTCTGTTAACCCATATCGTATTGAGGGACAGAAAACCGCCTCCTTTGAGGTAATAGATATGTTGGGAGATGCCCCAGATATTCACGCACTTCCTGTTGGCAATGCGGGAAATATCACCGCGTATTGGAAGGGCTACAACGAGTATCGCGCAGATGGTCTTGCTACCAAACTTCCACAGATGTATGGATTCCAAGCAGCAGGTGCAGCACCCATTGTAAAAGGTAAGGTTGTTAAAAATCCTGACACCATTGCAACAGCTATCCGTATCGGAAACCCAGCATCATGGGCACAAGCCATCGAAGCTCGTGATTCTTCTGGTGGCGTCATTGATTCAGTGACAGATAAAGAAATCCTTGCGGCATATCGACTTATTGCAGCTAAAGAAGGAATCTTTGTTGAACCTTCATCTGCAGCAGGTCTGGCTGGTTTGATTAAGCATAAGAAGGCGGGCAAGCTTGCACAGGGCAAAACAATTGTTATCACCGTGACAGGTCATGGCCTGAAAGATATTCCTTACGCTCTTGAATCAGCCAAGAAACCAGTTGTTGTTCCTGTCGATGTAAAAGCGGCAGCAAAAGCGTTAGGTCTAAAGTAAACATGGCTAAACCAACCTTTAAAGCCAATCCCATTCAGGTGCAAGTACCTGCAACGAGTGCAAACCTCGGTCCAGGTTTTGATTGCTTTGGCATAGCCCTCGATCTTCATGATCGATATGTTGCTCAGATTCTTGATGAGCCAGGACTTGATATTGACGTTGCCGGAGAAGGCGCTGCAACACTTCCACGTACAGACAAGAATCTACTTATCAAAGCGATGTATAAAGGATTTGATTTCCTTGGGGGAAAACCAAAAGGCGTTGCAGTTCGTGCGCTCAATGTCATTCCTCATGGACGCGGATTAGGTTCTTCGGCCAGCGCTATCGTTGGTGGTCTCGTACTTGCACGTGCACTTGTTCTCACAGGTTTAGAGAAGATGAGTGATGAAGCGCTTCTTGATCTAGCAACTGCGATGGAGGGCCACCCAGATAATGTGGCCGCAGCACTTTATGGTGGTGCAACAATTGCCTGGCAAGAAGATCATCACGGAAAATTAGTTTCACAAGCTCTTCCGCTTTCAGTTGATCCACGCATTCGTGCAATCGCGTTTATTCCAAAGAATGAACTCTCAACTAGCAAGGCGCGCAAAATGCTTCCAGAGAACATTCCTCACGCAGATGCTGCAGCAAATTCAGCCCGCGCAGCACTTTTGTCACATGCGCTTACGCATCGCCCAGATTTGCTCTTTAGAGCAACTGAAGATTTTCTCCACCAGGAGTATCGCCAATCCGGAATGCCAGCATCTCTAAAGTTAATGCGCACGCTACGCAAGGCCGGGGTAGCAGCATTCATTTCAGGGGCTGGACCAACTGTCTTGGCACTGCACACTGCAGATCAATCAGAGCTTGATCAATTGTTGCGCGCTGGCGGGGATGCATTTGAGGCCAAAAGCCTGGATATTGCAGTCCGCGGAGCTAGCCTGCTATAGTTGCGCCATCATCTTAAAGCCCGCATGACTAGGGCCAATCATTAAGTTGAGAATAATAAAAATCCCTTGGGTTTGAATCACATATTTTTGTGGCAAACCCCAAACTGAAAAGATACACATGACCGAAAAAGAACCTGTCCGTTCAAGCAGCCCTGAGCTCACAGCGATGACTCTTCCTAAACTGAAGGAAGTTGCGACACAACTTGGCATCGAAGGTGCAGCGAAGATGAAAAAGGACCAGCTTGCAACTGCTATTGCAGATTTGCAGGCAAAGAATCGTGAAGCAGCCAAGGCAGAGCGCGAAGCTCGCCGCGAAGCGCGTAATGCAAAGCGCAATGCTGGACGCGATAACAACGACGATTCAGATAACGACGAGCGAGGCGAGAACGATTCGATTGATAATTCAGGCGAGAGCAACGACCGCGGAGATCGCCATGATCGCAATCGTGGACGTGACCGCAATCGTGGACGCGATCGTGACCGTGGACCACGCGAAGAGCGCGAGCCAGTTATTGGAGAAGATGACATCCTCGTTCCGGTAGGAGGCCTCGTTGACATCCTGGATAACTACTCTTTCATACGCACAGGCGGATACCTACCTGGACCAAACGATGTTTATGTTTCACAGAGCCAAGTTCGTAAGTACGGACTACGTAAGGGCGATGTTGTAACAGGTCAAGTACGTCAGCTTCGCGAAGGCGAACAGCGTCAGAAGTACAACCCACTTATTTCTCTCGAGACGATCAACGGGGTCACACCTGAAGAGGCTCGTGGTCGCGTTGAATTCGGCAAGCTTGTTCCTCTCTATCCTCAGGAGCGTTTGCGCCTTGAGACAGAACCGAACGTTCTTACCACTCGCGTCATCGACTTGATTGCACCAATTGGTAAGGGTCAGCGCGGACTAATCGTTTCGCCTCCCAAGGCAGGAAAGACAATGGTGCTGCAGTCGATTGCAAATGCAATCACAACAAATAACCCTGAGTGTCACTTGATGGTTGTTCTCGTTGATGAGCGTCCAGAAGAAGTAACTGATATGCAACGCAGCGTTAAAGGTGAAGTTATTGCTTCAACTTTTGATCGTCCTGCAGACGATCACACTTCAATTGCTGAGCTTGCAATCGAGCGCGCAAAGCGCCTTGTTGAACTTGGACACGACGTAGTTGTTCTCCTTGATTCGATTACACGTCTTGGCCGTGCCTACAACATTGCAGCACCTGCATCAGGTCGCATCCTTTCAGGTGGTGTTGATTCAGCAGCTCTGTATCCACCTAAGAAGTTCTTCGGTGCAGCGCGAAATATTGAAGATGGTGGATCGCTCACTATTTTGGCAACGGCGCTCGTTGATACCGGATCACGCATGGATGAAGTGATCTTCGAAGAGTTCAAGGGAACTGGAAATATGGAGCTCATCCTTGATCGCAAGATGGCCGATAAGCGCATCTTCCCGGCGGTCAACGTTGTTGCATCTGGAACTCGTAAGGAAGAAATCCTCATGGGAACAGAAGAACTCAACATTGTCTGGAAACTTCGCCGCGTGCTTCACGCTCTTGAGCCACAAGCCGCACTTGAACTTCTTCTTGAGAAGATGAAGGGCACCAAGTCCAATGTTGAATTCTTGATGCAGATCCAGAAGACAACGTCAGGACCCGACGACTCTAAGTAAAAATTGTGAAGGACCCCTGCAACTGACCATTCAATGGAGAGTTGCAGGGGATATTTACCTGACTCCCATCTCATAATTGAGAGATCAGGGACTGTCTGAGTCTCTGAAGAATGGAGACAGTCATGAGCAATCCAGCAGTAGATAAATATGCAGATTCGATCATTCGTTGGGGTGGATTCTTCAGAACCGTACTCACCGTGTTTGGTTGGATCTATCTCATTGGTGGCCCACTCATTGGATTCGCCTTTGTCGCAGGGCAACAACAATCAGGCAGCTACATTATTATAGGAATAGTGGCTGGCGCTATTGGTGCGGTCGTTATGTTTGGCTATCGCCTCATCTTTGATTACTTGTTGATGAAGGCTCACCAGAGCAAAATGTAAGAAGCATTAGCCAAAAGACCGCCTTCTTATTGGAGAGGGCGGTCTTTTGATTTACACACTTTTTCTTACTTAGGAACGAAGACTTCCTTGATCAAGCGATTAACAAGTGCAAGGTAGGCGTCGTTATTGACCGGCGTCTCGCTGAGATCATCAACTATCTTTCCTAGAGTCCAGGCCTGCATCAGAACCGCCAATGCATGAGGATCGATATCAGAGGTTGCAAGGCCGCGCTCTTGAGCGCTGCGAATAACTTGAACAAGGACATCGGTCAGTCGCTGTTGTTCATGGCGCAGCAAAGTAGACATGCGCGGGCTTGTAATTGCTCGACCAATAGTGAGGGCACGCTCTTGTCGCGCACGTTTCATAGATTCGCCCTGTGTCACCGCTGAAAGCTGTGAGAGGCCTGCATACATCTCCTCACTAGTCTTTGCGCTACTGAGCAAAGATTGCAACGCTGCGATATTTGAATCTACATAACGGGCAAAGCGAACAATCATCGCCGCTTCAAGAAGGTGGTAGATATCCTCAAAGTGGTGATAGAGAGAGCCCTTTGAAATATTTGAACGATCAAGGACCATCTCGACAGTTATCTCATCGAAGCGATACTTCTCGAGCAAGTCTGCGGCGCATTCGATCAACGCAGTCTTGGTGGGGTGGGTCGTCTTAGGCATAGAGTAATTCAACCGAAAAATCCCGCCTGACGCCTCTCAAAGGCTCCAGCCACGCGGAAATACTCGTGTGTGACTCCAAACATATTCACTGAGATCTCACAAGGTCAGGGTTCATTCTCTACCCATAGCCCGCGCACCCTGCGCAGGACAAGGATGCAGAACCGAAACAAGGAGTAGAACATGATTACACTAAAAAAGGTTGGCGCAATTACCGCCCTTGCACTCGCACTCTCAACCCCTGTAACCCCTGGAGCGCTCGCTGCAGATGCAACAACCCCACTCAATACTCTTACGGCACGTGAGCAGGCAGTAATCGACTTCCAGAATTCAATGGCGACTTATATTACAAGCGTTCGCGCTCTTCACGATAAGTACCGCAGCGATCTTGCCGCCTTCCAAGCAGCACAATCTGCACGTCAAGCTTTGATCCGTCCACTTGCAGATGCTCGTCAAGCTGCTGTTGTACAAGCGAATGCAGCCTTTACTGCCGCGATTGCAAATGTAACAACACAAGAAGAACGCGATGCGGTTGTTAAGACCCGTAAAGATGCGATTGCCGCGGCACAAGCAACATTTAAGGCAGCAATTGATGCACTCGGTGCAGCACCTGTAAAGCCAACAAAGCCAACTCTGCCAACAAAGCCAACAAAGCCAGGCAAAGCTGAAAAGGCTCCCAAGACCGGCAATTAAGAGTTAACTTTCCGGGGGTGCATCGGCTCTTTCCCGCACGGATTCGCATGACTGAGGTCATCGATTTCTCAGGTGCGGGGGAGAGCCGATACTCTTTTCCCCTAGTAATCGAGCGCTTGGTTCACCGCACCACATCACACTACGTGATGCAGGCGGACCCAAGTCCAAGAAGAGGAAAAAAATGAAGCCAGAGATCCACCCAGAATATAAAGAGACCCAAGTAACTTGTGGTTGTGGTGAAAAGTTTGTTACCCGCTCAACAGTTGCAAGCGGTTCGATCTACGTTGAAGTCTGCTCAGTCTGCCATCCGTTCTACACCGGCAAGCAGCGCATCCTCGATACAGGTGGACGCGTAGCTAAGTTCGAAGAGCGTTTTGGAAAAAAGAGCGCTAACTAGCTTTCTAAAGAAGACCGCATCGCTTGCCGTCATGGCTGGCGAGGCGGTCTTTTTATTTACCGAGAACGAAGGGAGTCGACAATGAGTAACGATCGTTTTGCATCAGCGCATGAGATGGTCCGCGAATATCAAGAACTTGAAAAGCTCATGGCAGATCCCTCTATCCATGAAGATCAAGGAAAAGCGCGCCAACTCGGACGTCGTTATGCCCAACTTGGACCTGTGGTTTCGGGATTTCACGAATGGAAATCTGCAGCAGATGATCTAGAAGCAGCCAAAGAGATGGCAGCTGAAGATCCTGACTTTGCATCTGAAATTCCGGCACTTGAAGAGACTGTAGAACGCAAAGCAGCACGACTTGAAGAGTTATTGCTACCGCGCGACCCTAACGATGATCGCGATGTAATCATCGAAGTTAAAGCTGGCGCTGGTGGAGATGAATCTGCGCTCTTTGCTGGAGATCTTGTCCGCATGTATCAGCGTTATGCAGAAAAGCGTGGTTGGAAGATAGAAATCATCGATGTTACCGAATCTGACCTTGGTGGATATAAAGATATTTCTATGGCAGTCAAATCAAAAGGAACTCCAGAACCTGGAACAACTCCTTATGCCCGACTCAAATTTGAGGGTGGGGTTCACCGCGTGCAGCGCGTTCCTGAAACTGAAAGTCAGGGACGTATTCACACATCTGCTGCAGGAGTGCTTGTACTTCCTGAAGCTGAAGAAGTTGATGTTGAACTCAATATGAACGATGTCAGAGTCGATGTTTATCGCTCATCAGGACCTGGCGGACAGTCTGTAAATACAACCGACTCTGCGGTGCGCCTGACACACCTTCCTACCGGAATCGTTGTTTCGTGCCAGAACGAAAAATCTCAGCTGCAAAATAAGGAGTCTGCTCTACGCATTCTTCGCGCACGTCTATTGGCAGATGCACAAGAAAAGGCTGAAGCTGCTGCGATGGCAGAGCGGAAGAGCCAGGTGCGCACAGTAGATCGCTCTGAGCGTATCCGAACCTATAACTTTCCGGAAAATCGCTTGAGTGATCATCGAGTTAATTACAAATCTAATAATCTTGATGCAGTTCTCAACGGCGATCTTGATGATGTTATTCAAGCCCTTCTTGATGCTGATAAAGCCGAAAAACTCGCTTCGACAAAGTAAGTAGGTCTTGCGATGAACTTCAAAGAATTCCTTGGATCGGGCAAAGATCAACTGCGTTCTGCAGGAATCGATCCCATCGACGCAGAACACCTCATGTCCTATGCCCTCGGAATTTCTCGGATGGATCTCCATAACCCAGTAATTGTGGAAGATCGATTGGCAAACTTTGGCGATCTCACAATTCTGGAAGAGACCTTTTGGAAGTTACTCGATGCGCGCGTTGCCCACGAACCACTTCAATATTTAACCGGAGTTGCATATTTTCGCTATCTCGAGATTCAAGTGGGTCCCGGAGTACTTGTTCCTCGCCCAGAATCCGAATTGCTCGTGCAGGCGGTAATCGATCACTGTGCAAAACTTGCTGGCACTATTAGCGTTGTTGATCTTGGCTCTGGCTCTGGCGCACTCGCCCTAGCTATTGCGACAGAAAATCCTCACACTCGAGTTGTTGCAGTTGAGAAAGATCCTGCAGCAATCAATTGGCTCAAGCAGAATGTCGCCAGAATCCACGAACAAGTGCGTATCGTTGAAAGCGATGTCGTTAATGCCCTGGAAGGCGTTAAGTGTGAAGTAGTGATAGCTAATCCGCCATATGTTCCAGATGGTCAAGAGTTACCGCGCGATGTTGCAGATTATGAACCTGCAGTTGCGCTCTTTGGTGGACCTACGGGCTTAGATATTCCCAGCCGCTTTATCGATACCGCCGCACGCTTACTAAAACGAGGCGGATTCTTCGCACTTGAACATACTGAAGATCAAGGCCTTGATATTGCTGCTTTACTAAGAGATAACTTCGTCGATATTGTGCTCCATCGTGACCTTACGCAGCGGCCACGATATACAACTGCGATTCGACGCTAGGAGACGATGTGGCAACACAAGTTACATACGATCCAGCTAATCCTTCTGAACATGTAGCAATCGCAGCCAAAAGTATTCGTGATGGTTTTGTGATTGTGACTCCTCACGAAAATGGTTATGTGTTATTGGCAGATGCCTTCTCACCAGATTCTGTTCGTGCAATGCATGTTCTTCGTGGTGATGATTTAGGTGTGGCAGCTCAAGTGTTGATTGCGGATGTAAGTCAGATTGCCGGTGTTGCTCGTGATGTGACACCTGATGCACAAGCCCTGATGGATAAATTCTGGCCAGGTCCGTTATCGCTCTCACTTCGCCCACAAAGGGGACTTTCGTGGGAATTAGGCGATGATGGAAAACTTGATTGGGTATGCCTGCGACAACCTGTACACCCATTTTTGCAATTGCTTATTCAAGAGACAGGACCGCTTGCAGTTGCAAGTGGATCGCTGGCTGGGCAACCACCACTTCAGGATCTTGGACACCTGCACCACTTGGGCCACGAAATTGCCCTTATCGTCGAGAGCGGAATCATTGAGCCAGTATCGCCTTCGACCCATATCGAGTGCGACACATCGGGAGTTCGCTTAATTCGCGAGGGCGCAATCTCACACAGTGACATTGAGAAAGTCATCCCGACAGGACTTATCTCCTAGGGCTAGGCTTGCGGCCATGACCGATACCTTTTATGGCCCAGATTTTGAACTGCTCTCACAGCAAGATCCAGATATCGCTGCAGTTTTATTATCTGAACTTCATCGCCAGCAGACAAATCTTCAGCTGATCGCATCTGAAAACTTCACTTCACCTGCAGTTCTAGCGACATTAGGTTCAACACTTTCTAATAAATATGCAGAGGGCTACCCAGGTAAGCGTTACTACGGTGGCTGCGAAGAAGTAGATGTCGCAGAAACGATCGCGATAGAACGTGCGAAGTCACTCTTCGGGGCAGAGCATGCAAACGTTCAGCCGCACTCAGGTGCCAGTGCAAACGTTGCTGTATATCAAGCATTTACCAAGCCAGGAGATACCGTCCTTGCGATGTCGCTACCTCATGGAGGTCATCTCACCCATGGTTCAAAGGTCAATTTCTCGGGTAAGTGGTTCAACATTGTCTCTTATGGGGTTCGCCAAGATAACGAACTCATTGATTACGACGAACTTCGCGATAGCGCAATCGCCAATAAGCCAAAGATGATCTGTACCGGCGCAACCGCGTACCCATCATTGATCGACTTCGAAAAAGTTCGCACAATTTGTGATGAGGTCGGTGCGATCATGTGGGTCGATGCAGCTCACTTCATCGGACTTGTTGCAGGTAAGGCAATCCCATCACCAGTTCCTTATGCAGATGTTGTTTCATTTACAACTCATAAAGTCTTACGCGGACCACGTGGTGGAATGATTCTTACTAAAGCCGAGCATGCTGCAGCGATAGATAAAGCAGTCTTTCCGGGAATGCAAGGAGGTCCGATTATGTCTGCAGTAGCTGGAAAAGCAGTAGCGCTTGCAGAATGCGCAACACCGGCTTACCAAAAGTATGCAAAAGATGTAATCGTCAACGCTCAAGCACTTGCTGCAGCCCTCGAAGGTGAAGGAATGCGCGCTGTCTCTGGCGGAACTCAAACCCACCTTGCACTCATTGATATCCGTGCAACAGGCGTAAATGGCAAGGTTGCCGATGAACGTTGCGGAGCCGCTGGCATTGTTCTTAATAAAAACTCAATACCTTTTGATCCAGAAGCACCATCAGTAACTAGTGGTATTCGCGTGGGAACACCTGCCACAACCACTCAAGGCATGGGTGTAGAACAGATGAAAATCATCGCATCTCTTATTTCACGAGCCATCAAGACAGATGACGCTGCAACTCATGCTGCCATTAAATCTGAAGTTCATTCACTCACGGCGCAATTTCCGATCTATCAGGCATAAGCTCTCGGAGTAGCAGGAAATTCAATGCGCGAATACTTGCTCACCCTCTTTCTAGCAGCGGCTCTGTGTTATGCGGTGACGCCATTTGTGCGCACTTGGGCAGTTCGTTTTGGTGCAGTTGCACAAATTCGTAACCGTGATGTGCACACCACGCCAACTCCCCGTTGGGGTGGTCTTGCGATGTGGATTTCCATGAGTCTGACTTTCGCCATCGTTGAAAACCTGGAACTAGTCGGAAAATCTTTTGGCCGTGAGACCCAAGGAATCTTTTTGGCAGGAACTTTTTTGGTAGCCCTTGGCATGCTCGATGATCGCTTCGAATTGGATGCTCTGACCAAACTTGCTGGTCAGGCACTTGCTGCAGGAATCTTGCTGCTCTTTGGAATTCAACTTCTCTGGTTACCAATTAACGGGGTCATCACTCTGCCGCCTAGTATTGGCCAACTCGCCACAGTGCTTATTGTGCTTGTGACCATTAATGCAGTTAATTTCATCGATGGTTTGGATGGGCTAGCTGCAGGCATCGTCGCAATATCTGGAATAGCTTTCTTTGCTTTTGCCTATCTATTAGCCGTTGTTTATGGCTTTAGCCGTGCTGGTGCTCCATCACTGGTAACAGCAGTTCTTGTAGGTGTCTGTATCGGATTCTTGGCTCATAACACACATCCTGCCGCAATCTTCATGGGCGATTCAGGTTCAATGTTTCTAGGTTTGATGTTGGCAGCCTCTGCTATCACATTGACTGGCCAAGTTGATCCCAACGCAATTTCTGCAGAAAAGCTCGGTCCAGCGACTTTGCCACTGCTTCTGCCATTTGCAGTTCTTGCGATCCCATTGGCTGATTTAATCCTTGCAATTCTCCGCAGGCTAAAGGCTGGCAAATCACCATTTGCTTCAGATAAAGAACATCTCCATCATCGAATCATGCGCGCAGGAAACACACAACAGCGCACGGCTTTCATCATGTACTTGTGGACGGCAACAATTGCATTTCCTGTCACTGTTTTGGCATTTGCTCCGATGTGGGTTGCAGCAATCGTTGCTATTGCTTTGCTGGTTGCCACAACAATCTTCTCATTAAGAAAATCAAAGATGTATCCGCAAGGTAAACCCGAAATAGGAAAACCTGAATCGGAGAACATCGATGTCCTCTAATACTTCAGGAACAACAACAAGCGAGCACACATTGCTCAAAGGTGCACTTCTCCCAACTGTGATTGTCGGCATTATCTGTATCGGTCTCTTTTCACTCCTTAAAGGTCTTCATGGTTTCTACGGAGCACTGGTTGCCCAATTCGTTGTCATCATCTTCTTCTTGGTGCATCTTTTGATCTCAAAACTCTCACGAAATCTCGATCCGATGGCGACTATGGCGCTTGCAATGTTCTCTTACTTCGCCAAAGTAATGGTGATGGGAGCCTTTCTCCTTATTCTTACAAAGTTCACATCCAGAGAGGTGATCGACAGAACCTCCTTCGGGATCACTGCCTTGGTGCTCACCGCAGCCTGGCTCGGCGGAGAGATTAAGAGCTATCTATCCCTGAAAATTCATCTACCATTGCCATCTACACCAATAAAGGAGTCAGAGCGATGAGCAACAATCGAGAAGAGAATGCCCTCTGGACAATCTTTGGATACCTGATCTCTGGACTTCTTTTCTGGGGCGGGGCCGGCTGGGCGGCAGATCACTGGCTCGGTACCTCCTACCTCACCTTGGTTGGCCTACTCGTAGGTGCAGGTGGAGCGATCTACCTCATCTGGTTGCGCTTCGGTAGAGAGTAAGCAATTTCTCACCATTTGGATTTCACACTCCAGAGTTTTCCCCATAAGGTTGGCCTGCTTCTCACCTTCCCCGGTATCCCTGCTATCACATAGGAGTTTATGTGCTCGCGTTAGTTCTCTCTGGTGCCGAAGGCGACGGATTCGTCCCGCCGGGAACCAAGGACTTTAACCTTCCCCCAATTATTGAAGGCGTTGAGTGGTTTACCAAGCCAGTACTCCTAGTAATGATTTCAGTGGTTCTTATCTCTGCCTTTTTTATTCTCTCCGCGCGTAAGGCAGCTGTGGTCCCAAGCAAATTCCAATTTGTAGGCGAGAGTATCTACGGTTTTGTTCGTAATGATCTGGCAAAAGAGATTATTGGCCATGAATTCATGCGCTTTGTCCCTTATCTTTTCACACTCTTCGTCTTTATTCTGACAAACAACATCTTTGGAATTGTTCCTTTCTTACAATTCCCAGCGATGTCACATGTTGCCTTCCCATATGTACTCGCATCCTTTACCTTCTTTATCTTCCACTATGTTGGAATTCGCAAGCACGGTCTAGGCAAGTACCTCAAAGAGATCGCGTTTATGCCTGGTGTACCAAAGCCGGTTTACATTCTGCTTACTCCAATCGAATTGGCAACATTCTTCCTTGTGCGTCCATTGACGCTCTCACTTCGTCTCTTTGCAAACATGTTCGCTGGCCACTTGCTTCTCCTGGTCTTTATCTTGGGCGGCGATTACATGCTCAATGATTCACACCTAGTGATGAAGCTCTTTGCCCCATTCTCATTCCTGTTCGGAATTGCACTTACATTCTTTGAATTTATGGTGCAGTGCCTACAGGCATACATCTTCACCCTTTTGACCGCTCTCTATATCGCCGGCGCCCTTGCCGACGAGCACTAGGGCGGCCAAGTAGTTCAGCTCAACACATCGCACCACCTAACGAAAGGTAAGAAAACATGGAAGGCACACTCAACCTGGTTGGTTTTGGCCTCTCAGCAATTGGTCCAGCTATCGC
>JBJTKU010000098.1:0-4310 GCA_046096605.1 Candidatus Planktophila sp.
GACCAAGGTGGTCTCCACACGCCCAGCGGTACCCGGCAAGACTTCGGATCAAATCAAGGAGTGACTGAATCGCGGCACGACCAACGGAGTAGCTCATAGCTATGGCCGCGCCACCAACAAGTTCACCTTCTGCTTCAGCTAAGTCAAAAGGTGCACGGTTTGTTTCACCAACCATTGAGATCACATAAATAACAAATGATGGAAAGAGAACTACTGCGTTCCAGTAATGAGCATGCTGTGAGTTGATGATTTCAGATGTAGACATTGACCCTGCGTAGATGAAGACTGCGACAAGTGAGAGACCCATTGCAACTTCATAAGAAATTACTTGGGCGCTGGAGCGAAGTCCGCCAAGAAGTGGATAGGTGGAACCTGAAGACCAACCGGCTAAGACAACACCATAGACACCAATTGAAGTCACAGCCAAGATGTAGAGAACACCTACTGAGAGATCTGTTAATTGCATGGCAGTCTCTTGGCCAAAGAGATTGACTTTGCCCGTCATTGGAATCACAGCAAAGGACATAAAGCACATCGCTGCAGCAATGATGGGTGCAGCAATAAATACGACCTTATCTGCAGCAGCGGGGATGATGTCCTCTTTGAGGGCGAGCTTGACGCCATCGGTGAGTGATTGCAGGAGGCCAAAAGGACCTACGCGGTTAGGGCCGGTGCGCTGCTGCATCTTTGCCAGGACGCGGCGCTCAGTCCAGACAGCCATCAGTGTTGAAAGAACACAGATCACAAAGACAATAAGCACCTTTACTGCAATAAGCCACACTGGATCTTTTCCGAGGAGTTCTGCTGTTGTCATGCCTTCACCACCGTTACTAGATCGCCATGAACTGCATTAAGAGTAGAAAGCGGTGTGGAGCCAATTGAGTTACGTGGAAGCCAGACTGCATCGTCATGGATATCTTCAACGAGTACCTCAAGTGTGAGTGAGCCGTTGGCATTAAAGATGCGTACTCGATCTCCTGATTGAACGTTGAGAGCAGTCGCGCGTTGCGGTGAGATTACTGCAACTGTTGGGCGACGAGTGCCGGCCAAATTATCTTCACCTGCTTGCAGAGTTCCTTCATCAAGAAGTCTGCGCCATGAAGTAATAATCGCTTCATCGCCGGAAGTCTTCACAGCACTTGCTGCAGCAACCGGTGTAAATGGAGCACGGGCACCATCCCATTTGCCGAGCTGGGCAAACTCGCGAGCTGCAGCTGTCACTGTGCCGAGCATGATTGATTCACCCATCGCATCTGCAAGAGCAGACAAGATACGAACATCACTGCGGTTGAGTGAATCTGCAACCGCTGCAGCAAAAGTGCGCTGGCGGCCCTCCCAGTTAACAAAGGTTCCGTACTTTTCTGTCACTGCTGCAACTGGAAGAACTACATCTGCGATTTCGGTAACAGAAGAATGTGCAATCTCTAGCGAGACGACAAATGCTTTCTTGAGTGCTTCTTGTGTTCGTGCTGCACCTGGAAGATCTGCGATATCAACGCCACCAACCACGAGAGCATCGAGGTCGTTGGTATGAATGGCTTCAATCATCTGCGCTGCGCTGCGACCGGCTTCTGTTGGAAGAGCGCTGACTCCCCAAGCTGCTGCAATGTCTACTCGTGCGGCTGAATCTGCAACAGGGCGACCACCTGGAAGAAGTGTTGCGAAAGCACCAGCCTCGAGTGCTCCACGCTCTCCTGCACGACGCGGAATCCATGCAAGATGTGCACCGGTTTTTTCGGCAAGTGCAATCGCTGCAGAGATTAGTCCTGCACTTTCAGATGCACGCTCACCTAACAAGATCACCGATTTTGAAGTCAATGCAATAGAAGAGAGTGCCGAACTTTCAGCACCCGGCGCTACTTTGATAAATGTTGCTTTGAGTTTATCCATGGCAATTGATGCCTTGGAGGCAACTGATGTGACTGCAAGGCCGCGCTTCTTGAAGTTCTTATTCAGGCGAAGGAAGACAATTGGTGACTCTTCTTCGGGCTCGAAGGCAACTAGTAGAACGTGATCTGCTGTATCAATGTGGCGGTATTCCACAGATGATCCAACGACGTGAGAAGCCAAGAACTGGGCTTCTTCATCGGAAGTCACGCGAGCACGGAAATCAATATCGTTAGTTTTTAGTGCAATTCGTGCAAACTTTGCATAACCATATGCATCCTCGAGCGTTGGGCGTCCACCAACAAGAACACCGGCACGCTTTCCGGTAAGCCCTGCTGCAGCCACAGCAAGTGCTTCTGGCCACGAGACGGTTTCAAGAACACCATCTGCGTTACGAACCATCGGCGCTGTGATACGAGTTTGTGAAGTGACATATTTAAATGCCCAACGGCCCTTATCGCAGTTCCACTCTTGGTTAACTTCCGGATCATCTCCTGCAAGGCGACGCAAAGTCTTTCCACGACGTACATCTGTACGCATGTCGCAACCTGACGCGCAGTGTTCGCAGGCAGATGGAGTTGAGACCAAATCGAATGGACGGGCACGGAAGCGGTAAGACGCACCGGTGAGGGCACCGACGGGACAGATCTGAATCGTATTTCCAGAGAAGTACGATTTAAATGGATCGTTCTCATAGATACCAACCTGCTGCAGAGCACCGCGGTGGTTGAGAGTAATAAATGGATCAGATGCAATCTGTTCTGAAAAACGAGTACAGCGTGCGCAGAGAACGCAGCGTTCACGATCAAGCAATACTTGTGACGAGATATTGATTGGCTTCTCAAAGGTGCGCTTTGTTCCATCTAGGCGTGCTTGCGGATTTCCATTTGTCATCGCCTGGTTTTGTAGAGGACATTCACCGCCCTTGTCACAGACTGGGCAATCAAGAGGGTGGTTTCCAAGGAGAAGCTCCATCACGCCTTTCTGCGCCTTATCGGCAACAGGTGATGTGAGCTGAGTCTTCACAATCATATTTGGCTCTACCGGAATAGTGCAGGAGGCCTGAGGCTTTGGAAATGCGCGGCCATTAATTTCAATATCAACCAGACATTGACGACATGCGCCCACCGGATCAAGAAGTGGGTGATCACAGAAACGAGGAATCTGGATTCCCAGCTTCTCAGCTGCGCGAATGACAAGGGTTCCCTTTGGAACGCTTACTTCAAATCCATCGATGACAACTGTAATCATCTCAACTGCTACAGCATTCTCTTGTGTTGTCATTAGTTGCTCGCCCCCACAAAGAGTGTTGATTGAACTGGATCGAAGGGGCATCCACCATTTGTTAAGTGGGCGATATATTCGTCGCGGAAGTATTTGATAGATGAAGTAATTGGGCTGGTTGCTCCATCGCCGAGTGCGCAGAATGAACGGCCCATGATGTTGTCGCAGAGATCGAGCAGCTTCTCAAGATCTGCTTCAGTGCCAACGCCTGATTCGAGATCGCGAAGAATCTGAACGAGCCACCAAGTGCCTTCGCGACATGGTGTGCACTTACCGCATGATTCATGCTTGTAGAACTCTGTCCAGCGAAGAACTGCGCGTACAACACATGTTGTCTCATCAAAAATTTGGAGAGCTTTTGTTCCGAGCATAGAACCAGCAGCAGCTACGCCTTCGTAATCTAACGGTGTATCAAGGTGCGCATCGGTGAAAATTGGTGTCGAAGATCCGCCAGGAGTCCAGAACTTAAGTTTGTGGCCATTACGAACACCTCCTGCAAGTTCAAGGATTTCGCGCAATGTAATTCCAAGTGGTGCTTCAAATTGACCTGGATTATTTACATGTCCAGAGAGTGAGTAAAGGGTTGCACCCTTTGACTTTTCTGTACCCATTGCCTGGTACCACTGCGCACCATTTGCGATGATCGCAGGAACAGAGGCAATTGACTCGACGTTATTGACAACAGTTGGCTTTGCGTAGAGTCCTGCGATTGCAGGAAACGGTGGGCGAAGACGTGGTTGACCACGGAAACCTTCAAGAGAATCAAGTAACGCAGTCTCTTCACCGCAGATATATGCACCGGCTCCGATATGAAGAACGATATCGATCCCGTTTCCAAGAATTCCTGCCTTGTAAGCATCGGAGATCGCAGCATTTACTCGACGTGCCACATGTGTTACTTCACCGCGAATATAGATAAATGCATGCTTTGCGCGAATCGCATGGCAAGCAATAATGCAACCTTCAATAAGTACGTGTGGGTTAGCCATAAGCAGCGGCATATCTTTACAAGTACCTGGCTCTGATTCGTCAGCATTTACAACGAGGTAGTGATCTTTATTATCGCCTTGTGGGATAAAGCCCCACTTCATTCCTGTTGGAAATCCTGCGCCGCCGCGACCGCGAAGTCCGGAATCTTT
>JBJTKU010000099.1:0-16460 GCA_046096605.1 Candidatus Planktophila sp.
CCCCCAGACAGTTCCGCGAATTGTGGGAGGACCAAACTCTTCTGGCTTGATGTTGTCAGCTGTCATCCAGACGAAATTGCCCAATAAGCCATCGCCAATCCACTGTTTTAATTGCTCGTGAACCTTTGAGTAACGGACCTCGCTCGGCAGTAAAACTATGCTAATCGAGTTATTTTCCCACGTATGTGACATCTTTAATCTTCATCCTCATCCGAAGTTGTATCAAGGGCAAGAATGTCCTTCTGTAACGATGTCAACGCACGAATCAATGCGTCGCGAATTTCCCACGTAAGGTCACGTGGCATTGCATTTTCATGCTCTGCTGCAAGTGACTGTTTAGCAAAGCGAGCCTCATATTTTGCGATGAAGTCAGCAATGTAGGCAGCAACCGTTGCCTTACGAGCTTCTGCGCTATCGCTGATGCTTCCCGCACGTTTTGGATCAGGTGTTGGTGACTCTTTCAGATCGCCAGTGAGAATCCACTTCTTCATGGGAGAACTTGGTGAATCAATGTGTGCCAATGTTTGAAGGCGCGTATAACCTGCCAACGGCTCAAGTGATTGAGATGCATTACATGCAACAATTCCCAAAGTTATTGAGTACAAAAGCGCTCCAGGGAAATCGGTTGCCTTAATTACATCTGGCGAAAGAAGTGGATGTGGGAAATCAAGCCACTTCGATCCTTCGCCGGCCCACACGGAAAGTTTTGGACCTTTTGCAGTGAGGACTTCATCTGAAATGTCCTTATCTGTCTTAAATTGCTTCAACGCCTTAGCGACGAAAAATCCTTTCAAGATATCTTGCTTAGGCTTATCTGATGCTGGGATCGATTCGTAGAGGTAACGAGGGCGACGATCCTGCAGCAAGCTCTGACGAGTTGCAGGGAGCGCGTTGTGCTCGTTCCAGTATTTGGAAATCGGTTGAATGATGGAATCAAGCACCATCGGCTGAACACCCTGGTGAACGCTGAAGAAGTCAATGCTCTGTGCTGGATGCTGGGCGTCAAAGGTCTTTCCGCCGACTGCATCTTTCAAGCCCTTTTGGATTAAGAGTTCTTCAACTTTTCCATAAATTGGATGTGTTTGATCCAGAGGGAAGGTTGAAACAACAACACTTGCCGTTGGTTTTGAATCATGAATCTTTGAGAGAAGACCTTGATTAATTGTGATCAACGGTGCGCCGTCATCGATAGCCTCGCCAAGTCTTGCCAAGAACTTGTTGTGGCGATCCTGAAGGATTGACTTGTCCGGCGCCTTCGTCAAATAAGTAGCAAGGTTTTCGTTGATGTAATTAACGAATGGAGTACCCATTCGCTTCATCCACTTGTATGCGCGAGCTAGGTATTCGTATGGATCGAGTGAAATATCAAAACGGGCTGCTTGGGCTGTCTGCTGGCTATCTTCACGAGCCTCGCGAATCGTAGGCACCCAGTCTCGCGAAGTACCAACCAAAGTCCAGTAGTTGCGTCGATCAAGATCCTCAATAGCTAAGCCACCCATGATGACTTCGTCGATCACAACGCGCATAGCGTTTGCACGCTTTTCTGATGTAACAGAGTTATTGACCAACTCCGCGAATTCAGCTGGATATTCTTTTGTTTCAATGAGCAATTTCTCATTCTTGGAAGGAGAGAAGCGCTTTGGAACCGAGACTGAATCCTCTGTAGACCAGGCGGCAAATTCTTTCTTGTTTGTGAGCAAGCCCTTGTGTACTGCAAGCAGTTCATCGCGCAATGGCTCAATGAAGTTCTCACTCATATCTGCAAGAAGAGTTGCAACCGTCTGCTTGAGGGCAGCTTCTGCGCGGTAACTAAATGAGTCAACTACTCGCTCTAAAGCGGCATCTACTGCTGGATGATCTGCGCGAATTTCGTTCTGGTTCTTCTCAGGTACCTGGCCTAGTTCACCGCGGATATATGAAGAAAGGTCAGCGGCATACTTGAGTGAAACCTCAGCCTCTGCGCGTAGTTCATCAGCAACGCCAACGAGCTTATCCCCTAGGCGACGAAGAATTTCTACGGTTACCTTAATTCCCTGTTGCGATGCATACCGAGAAGTTGTGGCAAGGACATCTGTCTTCTTCTGCTTTACCCATGGGCGCATTTTTTCGTTGCGAGCAAAAGCTTCACGACCCAGATAAGACTCAACCAAAACGTTAAAACCGTTACGAAGATTATCATCCCATTCAATGAGTGATTGTGCATTCGTTTTTGCATTGAGTCCCTGTGAGGCAAGACCTAGGACCTCATTCTTAAATTCAGAGAAGAAAGCGTCACGATTAGGTCGAATTGCATCGATAACATCGTTATGTTCTTCTGTCTCTTCGTTGAGAGCAACCTCATCGATAAAGTCAAAGAGAGTCTTCTCTGCATAGAAGGTAATCCACTCATCCTCAGTTTTGATAGCAAAGCGTGGATCATCAAGTGTGTGTGCAAAGAGCATACGATCTATCGCTGAGCGAGCCAGACGCTCTGCTGAGTACGCAACAAAACGCTCTTTACCAAGACCAACGCGACCAAAGCCAAGTGCCATAAATGGGGTTGCATCTTTATTTGGCTCTTTTAGACCCGAGCGATCCGGCAAGTTTGACTCAAGCGTTGAGTTCGCATAGTTACCGCGGGAGAACGCGGTAATTCGATCGTTTACTTCCTGATCTGTAATCCAAGTCGTTAATGATGAAGCGACTGCAAGATAGACATCTTCCTGAGTTTCAAAGCCGCCCTTGCCGACCATGAAGTTGTACTTCGCTCCTGCCTTGTAATTTGGATCGCCGTAAGGAATGGCTGCACCCATGCGGTCTGTCATGCGGATAGTTCCAGGTGCTGGTTTTGACCAAATACCGCTCATAACCTCTGCCATTGCAAAGAGTGCGTTACCTGCAAGAAGCTCTGGATCTACTTCGGTAAATACATCTGGCGCGTAAAGCATGTTAAAGATTTCGTGCACCCAGTTCTGTGATGGTTCAAGGCCTTTGATCATCTCTGAAATTTCCAAGAACTGACCAGCACCTGATCCACCGGCAATAGATGAAATAATAATTATTGTTGGTGATGGCTGAATCTGATCATCAACTCCAAGTTTGCGCGCAAGGTTGCGTAGCTCAGCATCGGCGGCGCCAGAATTCATCTTATTCATCTTCTCGCGCAGAGCGGCCTTCACCTGATCGTGAGCAGATAGCACAAGTACACGGCCAACTCCGCGGAATTGACCTGCTCCGGCGGTGATATCGACATCGACTGTCTGATCGCTAGGAATAAATGATTGGAAATCTTCTTTATCTTGACCGTCAACAAAAGTCATCAAGCGTTGATATGCATCGGTGTACTTCTGACCAGCTTTTGAAAGTCCTATGTAGTCCGTAGCTGGCAACATCGGTGCAGGAAAACCTGTTCCATCCTGTATCACCGGGCTATCAATGTGCAGCAATTGCCATGCTGCAGGCAGACCTGTATCCCAACCGGCTTGTGTCAGTCTGAGTTCAAGGTAGTTCTTAAGCGCGCGGAGAGTCTTTCCTCCGGAACCACCGACACCTACGAGAAGGAACTTGGATAGCATTTTTTAACCTTTCGATTGTTTTCTCTGTTAATTCTTAAATTCGTTTTGGCGGTTGCGAAGAACCCGGACGAGGAGGCGGAGTGGATGGAGTTGTTGCGCCACTTGGCCGCGATGAAGTGCTCGGTGCACTTGGCGAAGCTGCTGGCGTAGAACTTCCTGGGCGAATTGGTGCACTACTTCCAGAACCTGGACGAATAGGTGCGGGGCCACCTGAACCTGGGCGTGGTGGCGTACCACCTGGACGACCTGGACCCGAAGGTGGTGGAGGTGGAGGCGTTGCACCGCCACCGTTTCCGCCTTTCTTTCCCTTGGGAGCCTTCTCAGACTTGGCGCTTTCATTCTTCACAACGTCGGCAAGATGCGTGACTTCACGCCACACTCCAGCTTTTGTTGTAACGCCATTGAAGACATCTCTAAATTGATTTGGATTTGCCAAATTATTTCTCTTAAAGATCACGAGAGTTCCAGGAATTGGTGTTGACTTCTCAAACTTCAGAAGGTCTGCGTCATTAATCTGAAGTGCCCAGATTTTGCCCATATCTCCAGGGATTGGTGCCAACTTTCCAGTTGAGAAGCGATGCTTAAGTTGCGGTGCAGCATGTGCCAAAGTGATTACACGACTGCCTTCAGGTGCTTTAACTTCAAACCAAGGTGCAGCTAGAACAAGCTTAGAAATCTTTGTTCTGAATGTTCCAACTGGATCATCGAAAGTACGTACATCTGGCTGCTCGGGGCGAATCTTAAAGTCGGTGCCGTCAATAGCTAGAGCACTTCCATCGCGCGCGGTATACCGATCAGATGGTGTCAGCATTACAGAATAAGCCGCACGTTGAACCTGGCGACCGAATGCAATCTTTGTGGTCAGCCATGACATCAAGTAGATAAGTCCTAGTGGAAGCGCGATTCCCAAAATTGTTAAGAGAAGAGTCCACTTCCATGCATCATCTTGCCCTGGAACAAAGGAGGTGAATTCAATTCGAGCCCCAAGAGTAAAGCTCTTGCCAGGCTCTGCATCCGAGTAATACGTCACAGGAATCTCTAGGACAACATCAGATGATGCTGTAACTGAGTTACCAATCTGGATTGAAATCTTTCCGTCGCTTTCACCATCGCGAATCGGAATACATCCATTGACATCAACACCGGAAGTCTTGAGGCTGTACGAATCTTGGCGATCTACTGAATCACTTATTACCTTGACCTGCGTATTTGGCGCGATACAAACTTTGCCATCTGTCCCGACCGGTGCATTAAAAATTGCCTCCCCCGTTGCCGGCTCAGTTGGTTTCCGCAAGTCGGTTAATCGGATTGGACTTGATTTAAGGGATGGGTAATTCTCTGGAAGGCGAACTTCAAGCTTCTGTGAAACAGAGATTGGTGCAAGCTCAAAACCATCCTTTGTCGTCAGATAGAGGGTTACTCGAATTTCGAGTTCTGATTGACCAGCTGTAGGAGTGAAATTTTCTAGCTTAAATGAAGAAGGTGCACTCTGTGCTGCTTCAACTGGTGCACTTGAAGATCCATCGCCTGCAATTTGCTGAACCGTTATTGGATGATTGGGTGCGTAAACACCTAAGTTTGCAGGAAGTCCATTGCGTTGAAGGATGACCTTGCCAGAAAGTGAACCTGGACGTCCTGCAATGAGGTCATTTCCAGCATCGATAACGATATCTAAACCAGCACAGAGATAGAGAACAGAGTCTTCATCTCCTGCAAAATTCCACTTTCCAACACCTGACTGTGTGGTGCCGACCTTGATCTGGGATGCACCTGCAGTTTCAAACACTCTGATTTCTTTGGATGCAGCGGTCAATGACTTTCCAACGGGGTCAGTCAATCGCCAGTTTGTTGATTTGGTGACGATCTGAAAATCACTTATTCCATTCTCAATCTTGAAATCGTTGACATCGCCGCGGATAGAAGGTGACTCCTTGCAGCCTTCAATCTGTGGTGGGAGTTTTAAGAATTCAAAGGCGAGGTCTTTTGGATCTTGAGCCACAAAGAGTGCGCCCTGTCGATAATTCTTTGGAACCGGGTATGAACCGCAATTGCGAACTGTATTGTCATAAAGACGCCCAGTTCCCTCAATCATGGGCTGCATATACGCCATACGAAGAAGCTGTTGCTTCTTATCTTCGCTGTTCAATGTATCGAGATAGGCATCGTTCTTAAGAAGGATTCCAAGAACTGTGACATTGTTCTTGCGCAACACATCGAAGCGATTGGTACAGAGTTCTTCAATTGCATCTACAGTCTGATCGACAGTCTCTAGCTCGATACCGCCATCTGTTAGCCATATTAACGTGCTGCAACCGTTGGTGCGCTCGTGCTGAGCGCTCAATTCTGCGATAGCACCGTTGATACCTTTAAGCCAGTCAGTCCAATCTCCTTGATCACGCTTACGGACTTCTGCATCCAGCTTGGCTGCTTCGCTGACAATTCCACCTTGATTAACGGTGGTCCATGATTTCCAAACGCTGTACTGATGCGCAAAGAAGCCAACGGAGTAGTTGACTGTGACATCTTTACGGAACGATGCCAACTGAATGAGGCTCGAACTTAAAATCTCAGCGCGCTTCTTCTCAGAGTCAGTACCCTGCAAGCTTCCGGATTCGTCAATCAGATAGAAAACATCGAGAACTTTCTCTTTTCCTTGAGATTGTAGACAGCGTCCGAGATCTGCGAATGCGCGTTGGCCGTTCTCCGAAAGTGAAGATTTGCTCTTTGCGTTGGGTCCATCTGGTGTTGCCCCTACTGCTGTCATTCCAGAGAAGATCACAATTGACGTCAGAGATGCAAGGAAAGTGCGAGATAAGCGTGAGGTCATCATGAGGCTAGCTTTTCCGCAATATCTTTAGCCATCGAACTAATGTGTGGCAGTGCAATTACAAACGAGAGTCCCGTGAGGATTCGCAAAATCAGTGAGAACTTTGTGTTCTTTTCGAACCAAGCATCTTCGCCGGTCTTCTTGCGCTGATCGATTGCATCCCAACCCATTGCCAAGGCAACCACCAACGGTGTCAGGAAATATCCGATCAGATGCAGAAGAAATGCGTGCGCTTGATTACGCGTTACAAAAGTAATCGCAATACTCAAAACGATTGCGATGCCAGCGACGAGTAACGGTATGAAGGAAGCCTTGGAGGAGTTCTTGGCCATGATCTGACTTTCCCCTCCAAATCTGAGCATGCTTAACCCACCGTGAGTGATTGCTGAGAAGATTCCAAGTCTCCTAGAACTTCGCGCCGAACGCTAGATCGCATTTTCAATTCGCCGCGATCTATGGTCATATGACCAGTCAATTACCTTCGTATCAACCGATCAAATATGGATTCAGGTAAACAGCTGCAACTGCCGTTGTCACCTGGTTGCCCATGCTGCCGGAGACTTCTGCAACTAAATATGAACCTGCACTCTGTTGTAACAGGCTAGATGTGAGATAGATCGATTGACCAGTTGCAACTAAACGTCCAACTCGTGACATCGGTGCATTCGGCATCGTTGTTACATACCAACGGATGCTCTCTGCCTCAACGCTACTTCCCCACCACCATCCATCAACAGTCAACATTTGGCCGTGATAGAAACGGTAATTTGGATAAAGCCCATTGATATAAAGCTGTCCCTGAAGAACCGGTGCATCAACTTTTACAACACTCTTAGTAATTTTGACTGACTTTGCTGCCGCCTTCACATCGATAATCGCCTTAGCAATATCTTTTTGATAATAAGAAACTCGCGCAAAGACAGTCGGAGCAGCAACTTTACAATCCTTTGTAAACCAACTGGTGATGCCAATCAGCTTGGTCACGCCATTGACGGTTGCAACTAGTGGCGCACCGGCATCTCCCACACAACCTCCGGCATAGACCTTCTCGACAGGAATTCCGCGACCGGCTGCCAACATTAAATTCTTATTGAAGTACTTACCGTAATAACGGGCAGCCGCGGCATCTTGCGGAGCCAAGGTTGCGCTACGCAGCAAATCTGCAGCTTGCTTATTCTGATCGCTTCCCCAGCCATACATTGTGTATGGACGTGTACGAGCAATCGCGCTGACATCATCCTCGCCCGCAATAGCTGGAATGGAAGACCCTGTGTACTCGCCAGCCAAATGCATTACAGCAATGTCACTGATCGCAGATTTAGCGGTAAAGCGGGGCAAGCTCATCCAATTTGTGGCTGCAACAAATGGAGTCTCATCTTCAAGGGTATTTGCCCCCACCTTGGCAAAGTAGAAGACCTTCTCGGTCAGGCAGTTGGCTGCCGTCACTACAACGCGTGGATCAACAAGCGTTCCTGAACAGATGTACTTCTTATCACCATCGATTGTTGGTGAAGACCAAATAGAGACAACCCAAGGCGCAGTCGCAACAGGATCTGTTACTAGATCACCATAAGTAATTGCCGATGCTTGTGTAGGCACAGCAACAACCATTCCCAATGTCATCCCGATAAGTGCCAGTGCTTTTCTCATGATCTTCTCCTTCAAAGCTTTATTGGTGCTTTACATCAGGTAAGACGCATGGAATTCCGAAATAGTTCCATCGAATTCTTCCGGGAACTTTTCTGTAATCGGATGCGTCAAAGCCTATGTAAGCCACTCAGAACGAAATTTCAGAAGGTGAAATTCGACAACTACGAAGGAGAATGGCCGTGAATGTAAAGAATAGAACTATCTCTCGAGCAGCAATTGCTCTCACACTTATTGTTGGACTTGTTGCATCAATTGCCCCTGCCAATGCACTTGGGACTGCAAAGGCTCAAGCTGCGGTTTCCTGGTCTTGGCAAGATGGCGCAGATCGCGTACATCGCGACTTTGCTGAAGAGGATTACGACATGATTACAGATATGCCAATGGTGCGCGTCGTCGTTACACCGCCAGCTGTGAGCCGCCGCGTAATCCTCGATGAGTTCGATGAACTCAGCGGCGACTGGGTCATTTCATATTCAAGTCGCACCGATGCTGCAGGAGTTGCCCTTCTGCCTGTTAATCCTCTATGCACCGGTGATTTTGGGACAGCACCTGTCTGGTGTGATCATGACGTCACCTACCGCATCCGCGTCTTGCGCTCAGGTACTCAGAAGAATATGACTTCTCGCTCATTTACCGTTAGCTACCTGGCTGCAGGCGAGGGAACCTTCTAATCGCATCTTTGTAGGTAGTTACTTTCTCCTCTGAGGAATTAAACTCCCAACATGTGCCACCTCCGGCACGTGTTGGGGGTTTTCTCATGTCGCCTGATGTGCGCAGCGATGAAGAGCTGATGCACGCATATTTATCAGGTGAGAAGAACGCGATCGCCACTTTGCTCACTCGTCGTCGAGATTGGATGTGGAACGTTGCTCGCAAAACTGTGCGCGATGTAGCACTTGCAGAAGATGCAGTGCAAGAAGCGATGACGGCAGTCTTTCGCAAGGCCCACACATTTCGCAGTGAATCCAAGGTCTCTACCTGGATGTATATGATCGTGCAGAACGCCTGCATCGACTTACTTCGCAAGGAATCAGTACGCCCACAGTTATCCGAGCACGAAGATTCAGGAATCGATCAGGCAACCTCCTTTACCGAGCAGAGCGATACCAAAGTCATCATCACTCAAGCACTTGCCACATTGCCCGATGACCAACGCCTTGCCCTGACTATGACGATCATCGAGGGATACTCGATCGAAGATGCGGCACAGATTGCTGGGGTTGCCCCAGGCACGATCAAATCGCGATGTTCCAGAGGGAAAGAGGCTTTGGCAGCCTATCTGCGCCAGCACGATGTGGGGAACCAAAGTGTGCGTCCATCCGTCTTAGAAGAGAAAGGTGGCAAGTAATGGATCCAAGAGACGAACGCGAGATTGAGGCAGCTTTGGCTGGCTTGGCATCTGATGCCACACCAGAAGCCATGCCTGCCGATGTCGCATCCCGTTTTGATGCCCACCTGCAATCACTGATGGCAGAAGATGCCACCGTTATTCGTAGCGATCGTTTTGGAAAATCTCTTGGTTCACGCATTATGAAGAACTCGTCATGGCTTGCGGCTGCATCCATTCTCACTGTTATGGCCTTTGTTGGAGTAAATGGATTATCAAACGATGGAACAACAGTGATCCCACCGATCTCTGATTCAACCAATGACAATGTTGCTCCAACCGATCCAACAAATCCTGGAAGTGAAGGTAAAGAGCCAGTCGCTGAGGACCAACCAACGACGGCACCTGCTGAACCTGAAATCCCAACTGAGCCATCAAGTGGCGGAACGGTTTACGGAAATGGTGAAGATGTGGGAAGCGACCTCACCCAATCTGTAAAGGTCACATCATCTGGTTCAAATTACGGCGGTTACATAGGGCCTATTGCCGAAAAAATCATTCCCCTTGAGCTTCCCGGAAGTCTGACCAGTCTGCCAAGTAGCCACCAAGCATGCATAAAATCATTGGGCATTGCCGGTATCACTATTGGAGTTGATTCGGGTACATACAAGGGGCGTAAAATCACCGCCTATTGGATTGCAACAGGAACCTTTGAGCGCGGAGCAGTTCTCGTATCACCTGGATGTAACAAGATCACTTTCGTAAAGGAGTAACGGTGTCGATGCGTCGTCGCGGTCTAGCCGTTTCTCTTGCGACTTCTGTTTTGCTGGGCGTTCTCATCGCCCCATTTACAGCCTCACAATCACAAGCCGTTGTCTTCGGCGAAGAAGTACCTGAGGCAAGCACAACAGCTCCTTGGGTGGCATCGATTTGGTATACCAAGAACATAAATGAAGAGGCGCAATTTATCTGCACAGGTTCATTGATCCGCGCAGATATTGTCATTACCGCAGCCCACTGCACCTTCGATAAGGGTTTCTATTGGGTCAAGCTCGGCGCTGACACTCTAGATAGTGATTCACCACTTCTCGAAGTTTCCGGCACGTGGCGCGATACCAGATATAGTAAAAAGACAATTACAAACGATCTAGGAATTCTGAAACTTACTCGTCCCGTAACAGATGTAAAACCAGTCGCCTTGCCATCCCAGGCTCAACTTTCCAAGGTTGCAAAACTTACAAAATTTAGAATGTATGGGTGGGGCCTAGATCAAAATAACGAAGTCGCAAAATTCCTACGCACCGCAAGCCTTGATCTACAAGATGCTGCAGCTAAGCGCGCATACGGAAGCAGCTTTAAACCAGAGATCATGCTTGCCAGTGGTCGCTACATTAAAGCTGAACGGCTCTATGCAGGTGGTTGCAACGGCGACTCAGGAGGACCACTCATTGGTCTCGTCGATGGAAGAGAAATACTTGTTGGTCTAACCAGTTGGGGTTCAGCACAAGGATGCGATCGTGGAAAGCCAACAATATTTACACGCGTTTCGTATTACTTGAAAATTATCTCTAATGGAATTGTCTTGGCATCAAAGGCGGCAACGGTCTACAACCAAGCAGCGCCAACAAATATTGAACGCTCTTCAATCTCAGGATCTGCTCGCGTAGGTGCAACACTTACTTGCGAACCAGGCACCTGGTCTGAAAACACCACCAGCGTCGATATCTACTGGACTTCACCTAATCGAATCTCCGGTAGCAGCGCTACATCTGTCGTTGTTAAGGATGAAGATGCCGGCCAAACATTTACCTGTGTCGCACTTGGAAAATCTCGCACGGCCCAGATGCCTGTTGAATCAAAGGTAACTATTCCTTCAGCTCCGGTTCTTGAAACATCTCAAACCATCTCAGGTCTTAGTGGCCCAGCTCCGAAGACCGGAACGAATCTCTCTTGCACAAATGCAACGTGGAAAAATAACGTCGATAGCACCCTTAAGGCTAAGTGGTATGTCGGTGACTATTACTCACGTGAGATGCTCAGTTCAAATGCAACTCTCGTGGGTGAAGGGCCTACACTCATCTTGACCAAAGAGATTATTCTCAAAGCGCTCAACAAATCTATTCTCTGCGCATCTGGCGTCACCGGCCCTGGTGGTACCCGTTGGAATATCGTCTCAGTCTCGATGCCATATATCGGCACACCTTCTCCTACGATCAAAATTGATGGCCTTGTAGGAAACGAGACGCCATCTCCTGGCCAGATCGTTACCTGCGTAGTAGATCGCCCAGAGCAATATGAATCCATCAAATATGAATGGACTCTGCAAAATTACTCTTGGAGCAACTCTGCAACAGCGCCGATTATCGGAGTCAATAAAACTTTCGTCTTCGATGCCGCAAATATCTTGACCAGTGTTCGCAAGTACCTGCAATGTAAGGCCACTGTCACAAATCTCGTTGCAGAAGGATCGGCATCGACTGCTACCTATGTGAAAGAGCCAACCGCTCCAGAATATTTCACAGTCGATATCAAGGGGCTCACTTCTCAATCAACTCCTGCCAACCAGGTGATTACCTGTGAATCTCGCAATTTAGGTGGTGACGAGAAAGCTACCTATACGTGGGGTGTTGGAGCCTATTACTACTCTTCAAGTATTGAGACCGTTCTCGGGACTGGATCTTCACTGATCTTTACCGGTGACATTTATGATCAAGTCGTTGGTAAATCTCTTATTTGTGCCGTAGAAATTAAGAACAGCATTGGAAAAGCAAATGCAACCGATGGTGTCTCAATTGAGGTTCCACCTGTGCAGCTCTTTGGCAAAACTGGCCACTATTACATGTGGGTTAACGAGAAAGTAACCTGGCAACAAGCACGCGCAAATGCTCTGGGTATGACATACCTTGGACTTCAGGGATACCTTGCAACACCTAATACTGCTGCTGAATTTGATCTACTGAAAAAGAAAGCGGCAGGAAATAACTTCTGGCTCGGAATTACAGATGTTGAACAAGAGGGCTGCTGGAAATACGCAGATGGCCCAGAAGCCAATACCGCCTTCTACGCAGTGCCTGGAACACCTAACTGCTCGGTCACAGCCGGTTACACCAACTGGAATTCCGGCGAACCCAATAATGCCTACAGCAGCGAAAACTGGGCGATGGCTCTCTACACCGGCCTATGGAATGACGGACCTGTTGACTCCATGATTAATTCATGGAGTTCATGGCCATCTGGTTATGTCGTTGAATTCGGTGGACCAGTTACACCACTTGCTATAACACCGGGAAACCCTGCTGCTGCACCAAAGATGAGCGCCTCGGCATCGACAACAACCGGATTTACCACCGCCTCACAAACTGTGACAACCACCTTTACCCCTGATCGCTTTACCGCCGCAGCATTTGCTACAAGTCGAATCGCGATCAAATTACAAGGCCCTGCCGGCTTTAGCGCAACAAATTACTTGCCAACACTTTCAGGCAGCAGCGCAACACGTGAAAACTCCAACCCACTCGGTGATTACTCTTGGGCGACCAATCCAGGAACGACTGCGACAATAAACGTCAGCTTTGTCTCATTGCCTCAAGGTCGCTACACCATGACGATTCTCGCTCAAGATTCAGCCGGAACCAAAATTACATCAAATGCAATCTCATTTGATGTCTTCGTTAAGGTGCCATCAGTTACAGCATCCACGGTCGCAGGAAAGATTGATTCTGTTGCTCTCTCTTGGATGGCTCCATCTCAGACCGCTGGCATCACCACATACCTGATCGAATACAGCAAAGATGGCGCTACATGGACGACATTTACTCGCCCAGATTCCACTCTCACCACTGCAACAGTGACCGGCTTAGAAGCTGGCACTCAGTACACATTCCGCGTTACGCCAAGTATCAGCGGTGCGGTCTCAGCAGCAGCTGCGACATCTTCAAATTCAACGACGACTAATTTCCAGAAGGTCACCGCCGCAGTCGCAGTTCCTTCAACAACAAATTACGCAAACGTTGGACTAAGTTGGACCGCACCAACAATTACAACCGGTTTGGATAACTACCAGATCGAAGTTTCAACTGATGGCACTACTTGGGTTCGCTTCGAGCGCACCGCATCTACGACAACTACTGCCACAGTTACCGGCCTTGCCTTTGCTACCTCATACCGATTCCGTATCACTCCAAGCTTTAATGCAACTCTTGACGCAAACGGCTCTGCAATTACAAATATTATTTCAACCGGAAGCCCAAGTGTTTCAAATGTTGTCGCTAGCAAGATCTCAGGCAATAACACAGCCCTTTCTGTAACCTGGAACCCACCTGCCATGACGACCGGACTTGCAACATACAAGGTTGAAGTCTCAACAGATGGCACTACATGGAGCGAATTTGTCCGCGCCAATAGCACCGCCACATCTGCAACAGTCACCGGACTCACGGCAGGAACTTCATATCGCTTCCGCATCACCCCGGTCTTCACTGGTATCGCACCCGATACTCGCTTTAGTGCAACTTCTGCCGCGCTCACAACCAACGTCTATAACATCGCTTACTCACAGAATGTGCTGCAAGATGCACCTAATTATTACTTCCGCATGAATGGGGTGCTGGCTAATTCAGGTTCTTCAGCTCTGACGCTAAATTCAAATCTCTGGCTTGGATCCTCGTCATCTGTTCGCTCCACTGGCGGAGTAACAGACGGCTTTGTTTCAGGTTCAAATAACAACTCAGGCTTCTACTTCCGCCAAACCACTGATCTCTTCTCTGATTCAATCTTTACTATCTCTGGATGGGTTTACTCGGATCGAGTTGGATCGGCAGAAAACATCTTCTATGCGGCAAATGGTGTGAGCTTCTTACGTTTATCTCTCAACCCAGAAGGCACCATCACAGGTGAATTCTCCCGCTCAGCCTCTGATCGTCGAGCTCTGGTGACTGCAGCCCCAGCCGCCAATGATCTCTACAACGGCAAATATCACCACTTCGCTTGGGTTGCTAACGGTGCAACACAGAGCCTTTATATCGACGGACAACTTGTCGGCCAGGCAGCAACTGACGCAATAAACATTGGCACAAGCGCCGACATTAACTTTGCGCGAACCCTTGCCTATCCATCCAATAAATGCCTTGGCAGCGACATCCTCTGTCCTGTCTCCTATCAAGGTTCATGGGCATCACTTGATGAAATCGCGCTCTTTAACACAGCACTCGATGCCGCAGTGATCAGTCGCCATTACGCAGCTGGCCGAGAGTTGATGCCGTAAATACTTCTTTAAATCTCGATAGAAGTTTTCGTGGGGACCGATAGTTAAGGGTTTGTAACTTGCAGGGTCAAAACTTCCGCAAGAATCGGAACTGCTGCGCTCCAACTCATCCCAAAGTTGCTCTCGAAAGCCTCCGCCCAACTCGATCCCATTGCAACATCCCTCATCAACTTCATGCTGATATCAGGTCCCTTGAGAGCAATAAAAATCTCATCAACTAAGGCGCCACCTGAATAGATCTTCCATTGGTATTGCTGTTGACTCCAAAGCGAAGGGTCAGTTGGTTGAAGAAATTGCTCAAACCATGCTTTTGTAAATGGGCCATCTTGCGGATTTTTGAAATCATCGTATGACCTGCGCATCCACTTTGCGTAGCCGTCAAAAGAATCCGAATTCATTGCCGCAGCCTCTACAAAGGTTGCACCTCCCTCGACTATCCACCAAGGTAGGTACTGCTTAATACAACAATAAGTGTTGATCCCCTTTGCAGTTCCCAAAAATTGGCTAGCTTGAAAATTATGGGCAAACTCATGAGCCTGCAGCGGGCCAGATGTGTGATCCTTATCCAGTTTGGCTGGGTTATTTACACTGAAGAGAAGGATTCCATTACCTTTGTAATCAATCTCTGCCATAGCACCCCAGCAGGTGTCAGGCGTCTGACACATATTTTTCGTTTCATTTCCGCTAGGTCGCAAGGCATATTTTGCAAAAGTAGTCTGTCCCCACGTGCGATCTTCATATGAAAAATAGATCGCAATCACTTTCTTGGGAGAAATCGCACCGGCGTAAAGCTTGGAGACATTTTCCACGGCTCGGAGAGTGTTGTGACTTATCTCTGGAGTATTTGGCCCAAATAGGACTTCAACTTCAATCGAGGGCTGCGTTGCTTTCTTAATTTTTTCTGATGTGCTAGCCCAGGCCCAATAGGAGATTCCAGCGCGGTTTTCTACAAGATCTTTCAATGAAGTCGGGCGTGCGGGTGGCGTGAAAGTGGGCGTTGGAGATGGGGTCGCACTCGGCGAAGGCGTTGGAGTCGCACTTGGCGTAGCAACAGGAGTCGGCACACTCGCAGGAGCCGCCTTCACAATTACGCCTTTGTTCCAGACAAACTTCTTACCTTGCTTCACGCAGGTGTACTTGCGACCACTTTCAATAGTCGTAAGTCCAGCCTTTTTACAGATCGAACCTGCCTTTATTGCCGCCGACGATGGCGCACTCACTAAAACGGATAGAGCCAGCGCGGAAACCAACCCGAGCTTCCATGCTCTCACCTCTCACACTGCTTTATAAATTCAGCACCCTCAGCACACCACGATTGAAAGAAGCCCTTAGCGTTGCCGCTCATATCTTTCATCTCATGCTTCATTTCCGCCCACTGCTGATCACTCATACCCGCCAAAGTTGCATCGCGCCCTTCAAATTCACCAACCTTGTGTTGTGCCATCGCCAAGAAAAAGCGCGTCTCTGTGTGACCCGTTGAAAGATTTGGCTCCCAGATTGCAATCGCCTCCCCCAACGTTGCACCCACACCCAGCTTCGCCAATGCGTAATTTGATTCAGCATTTGCCATTTCTGAGAGCACCGTGACCATATGAAAAGCGCTAGCTTTCATCGTTCCATTTCTAAAGGAATCAATCGCCTTGGGTTTTGCCTTTTCAAATCCATCCACTGCCTCTTGGCAACGCCCTGCCAATAACAACGCCCATGTATATGACCCCAGCGCATTTGGATTCCCACAAAGTGCCGAATCCATATAGCAATCCAGCGCTAGCTCTAGATCACCTGCTGCGGCAAAACGTTCTCCCTCTGCTTGCAAGGCAATGCCCAAGCGCGAACATT
>JBJTKU010000100.1:0-11472 GCA_046096605.1 Candidatus Planktophila sp.
ATTTTTCCCGTTACTGGTTGCAAGCGTTGGCTGGGTTCAATCCCGCAAGAAGTTCTGCCTCGCATATGGCTTTATGGGAACTTTTAACTTTGGAAAACTTGGCAAACTCTCTCGCGTGGCAGATAAGAATGCCAAGAGAGCAGATCGCCTAACGGCCCTTTCGATATTAGTGCAGGCACTTCTTTATGCACTTGTTGGAACGTTTGCAATGTATTTGCTCCCAACTTCAATCTGGTAACGCTTACTTTTTTACCCATTTCCTGCCATAGATTCACGAGAAGGCAAAGAGCAAGAAGCGAGATTCCCTTAGATTTAAAGCTGAAGCTTAATTAATTCTTTTTCTCAAAACGTGGTGACGGTGAGTTCTTCATCTTGCTCATCTTGCCAGGCTTCAGAGGAGGAATTGGTGGAACAGGTGGAAGGCCAAGAGCGGCAACTGCTTGATCACGCGCAGCAGCAGCTTGAGCGCGGGCTGCTGCAAGATTGGCTTTAGTCCCGGCCCCCTTACCTGCAACTTTTGCATCACGTGCTGCGCGCTCGAGGGCTTTGATAAATTCCATTGCGATTGAAGCTAATTCTCGATCGTAGGCTGCGCGAGCGCTCTTATAAGTTTTGAAATCTTCACGATACTTTTCAAGGTCTGCTTCATACTGTTGCGCTGGAGAAAGAGTAGATGTTGGAGATGGAGACGGGGTCACATCGGCATAAGCCGGTGCGGTCATCAAAGATAGCGAAATCAATAACATTACTGCGATCGCTTTGCGCATCTGCCACCCCTTTCCGGTACGCAAAGAATGCCACTTCACTTTGTGAACTCTCTGTGAAATAACCGTCGACGCGCGGGGGAGAGCGTAGGGAAGGTAGAAATATCGAGCAAGACCTGTAAGGCTGTAGTCATGAACGTCGCCGAAAACACACCAATCAAAATCCTGATTGTTGACGATGAGGCTGGGGTCCGCGATCTCCTTAAGGATGCCCTCAAGCTTGCAGGTTTTGCCACCGAAGTTGCTAGCGATGGAATGAGCGCTTTGACAGTCCTACGTACCTACTCGCCCGACATCATGGTCATCGATATCAATATGCCGCTGATGGATGGTTTCGAGCTTGTCGAACGGCTGCGAAAGAACGGTAATGAAGTCCCCGTGCTCATGCTCAGCGCTCGTGCAGACCGAGTCGATGTTACTCGCGGCTTAACACTTGGTGCCGATGATTACGTTGTCAAACCATTTGGATTAGAAGAGTTAGTTTTGCGACTCAAGGCGATTTTGCGAAGATCACAAATAAACTCATCCACCAGTAATGTTCTTAAGTGTGGCCCGGTCAAGATAGATGATTCCACTCACACAGTCACCTTTGACAATGATTTCATTGATCTCTCACCCACTGAGTATCGATTGCTTCAAGTTCTGATTGAGAATAAGAACCGCGTACTCTCAAAGAGTGTCTTGCTTGATGATGTGTGGGGCATCACCTTCGAATCTGAAAGTACAGTTGTTGACACCTATATTTCCTACCTGCGCAAAAAACTTCACCGAGATGGCTTTGAAGGTATCAAAACCATTCGAGGCGTCGGTTTTGTAATTCAGGAGCCAAAGAAGCAGTGAAGAGAAAGAGTTTTCGAACTATTTTTGCGAGTGCGCTGATTACAACGGCTCTCTCGCTATTCGTTGGTGGATTCGCAACCATATCCGTAAAGAATTCACAGATATCAAATGTTGATAGACAACTCGAAACCATAGCAAGCTTTGTGCGATCAAATCCTGAGGCACCTGTGAGTGCAGTACTCGATATCTCCTCCGAACAGGACATTAACATTACAATTGCATTGGTTTCGCTATCCGGTGAATTGACAATAATTAATGAATCCCGACTTGCGTTTCAAGACATTCCATCGAAGGCCGATATTGAGAGCTCCAAAATAAGCGCCGTAACAGTTTCCGGAGAAGAGAGTTATAGGCTCATCACCCTTGAAATTTCGGGAGGAGACAGACTACTTCTTGCGCAAACCTTGAAATCAATCGAAAGCGAATTCGCTGGCAATCTTGCACGATTGGCAATTTTTACTATTCTGGCAGATCTACTGGCAATAACACTTTCGTATCTTGTACTTCGCAGAAATAATCGAAAACTAGAAGCTGATTCTTTGGCCCGAATGCAGCGATTCTTGGCCGACGCTTCTCATGAATTACGAACGCCATTGACGGTTATCAAAGGTTACTCAGACATGCTTTCAAAGGGGCAAATTTCCGTTCAGGCAGATCGAGATCGCGCCTTCTCGCGGGTTAATTCAGAAATTATTCGTATGGAAAATCTCATTCATGATCTCCTGCTATTGGCAGAATTAGGTGAGACTCGCACTCCAGTGCGCGAAGAGATAGATCTCACCGAGCTAGTCTCTTCATTTGCTAGCGACTTTAGGACACTTAATCCGCAGCGTGAAATCTTAACCGAAATTCAAAGTGAAGTTACCTATATCGGTTCTGGGGAGCACCTTCGTCGCCTCGTGCAGAATGTGCTCAATAACATTTCCCGACATACTCAACCGGATGCACCAGTAAATATCTCTCTGACAACGCAGGGAAAGCGCACACTACTCACAATTGAAGATGGCGGACCGGGACTGCCAGAGGGTTCTTATCGGGATGGAGTAACACTTCTCAATCGATTTGATGCCTCACGTTCACGGGAAAGTGGAGGATCTGGTCTTGGACTTTCAATTATTGCAGCGATAGTTCATGAACATGCGGGATCTCTTGCACTTCGCAAGAGTTCACTCGGTGGATTGGCCGTAGAAATATCTCTTTAAGCGGTTTTATCGCGAGTACTGATTAGGCTTGCAATTGTCGCTAGAGCAAGACACGAAACGATCACGATCAAACTTTGAGTGATTGTGACTTCGGGAATATGCCAACCTGCAATTTCGTGAATATTGACGGCATGGAAAGCATGAAAAACCAACTTAACACCGATGAATGCAAGTACGACTGATAAACCCTTGCCAATATAGACAAGGCGTGCCATGAGGCCGCCAATAAGGAAGTAGAGTTGACGAAGTCCCATGAGGGCAAAGATGTTTGCAGTAATGACCAGATAGACATTTTCGGTGAGGCCAAAGATTGCAGGAATTGAATCGAGCGCTAAGAGAAGATCAGTCATTCCAAGAGCCAAGAGCGCGATCGTAAATGGCTTGAGGCCTTTATTGCGGAGCCAAGTGACCAGGCGACTCTCTTCCTCTTCTGCATCCTTCTCATGCGAGCTTTCCGTAAAGAGTGAGACGGCTGTGTAGATGAGAAAAGCACCAAAGATAAAGAAGACCCACTCAAAGCGTTCGATCGCAGCCTTACCTAGTGAGATAGCGATGATTCGGAAAACCAATGCAATCAAGATTCCGATCAGTAGAGCCAGCTGCTGCTTCTGCTTATCAATTTTTAGGCGAGTTAAAATCAGAACAAAGACAAAGAGATTGTCAAAGGAAAGTGAATATTCGGTCAGCCATCCTGCAAAGAATTCCTGCTGCTCGCGAGAAGTCAGCCATTGGCTAAGGAAGAGACCGAATCCGACTGCCAGGGAGACGTAGAAAACGCTCCAGAGTGTTGCCTCGCGCATTGAGGTGTCTTTCTCGCGGCGAGCAACGGCCCATGCAAAGTCGAGTCCGATAATTACGAGCAGGGCTGCAATAGTGATTATCCAGTTTGTGGTGGAAATTGTTGCAACCTGATTCATGGCCATAGCCTAACACCCACGCGATCTACGGTAATTTAGCCATTATGCCTCCAAAGGATCGGCCCTCACTCGAAGAAGCTTTTGAAATGGCGCTTGGATATTTCGAATCTCCCGAAAAGATTGCTCGGGTAGTTCTCTCAGGTCGGCGGAGAAATATGGAGACCATTTCTTCGCGAATTGATATTCGCCCGGTAAAAATTAAAGAAATTCTCCACTTTCAGGCATCAACAAGTGATGGGCGAGCAGTTACCACTACAAACTTCAAACCTTGGGAACTGCCAATCAGTGAGTTTATTCGCGCTGGGTACTCGAATATTTTGATTGAGGGTGTTGAAGAGAGCTTCTCTCTTCGTATCACCAAAAAGGATGAGCCACTGATATCTATCCATGCAGGTGTAAAAGAGGTCGATCTCGCTCACGATAAGAAGAAAATTCGCCTATTAGATCCTAAAGATCCCTTCTTGCTCGAGGTTGGAATAAGCGATGCTTCAGGTCAGATCAAACCTTCAAAGAACGATAAGTACCGCCAAGTTGAAGAATTCTTGCGTTTGATGACACCAACATTAACAGCGGCGATCGAGGCCGGGCATATTCACCAACCGACACCTGAAGAACCATTGGAAATTGTTGATTTAGGTTGCGGTCATGCCTACCTTACCTTTGCAGCGCATCAATACTTACAGAGTCATGGGCTAGCAGTAAAAGTAACAGGCATTGATGTTCGAGATGCTTCGCGCGATCGTAATAACACAATCGCAAAGAAGCTGGGAATTTCCGAAACAATCGAATTTCGTGCTGAAGAGATATCTAGCACCACCGTCAAAAAGGCAGATGTTGCGATAGCACTCCATGCCTGTGACACCGCAACAGATGATGCCATCGCGTGGGCTGTGAATTCAGGTGCTGCATTAATGTTGATTGCACCGTGCTGCCATCATGATATTCAATCTCAACTTACGGATTCACCAGAGCCTTGGTCGCTTATTACTCGTTACGGAATTATGCGAGAGCGACTTGCCGATCTACTGACAGATTCATTGCGGATGCAGATACTTAAACTTCGCGGATATCGCGTTGAGGCAATCGAATTTATCGGGGGAGAGCACACGCCAAGAAATCTCATGATTCGGGCGGTTAAGACTGGTGCTTCAGCTGAAGCGATCGAAGTAGCCAGATATGACGCGATGATCGCCGCGTGGAAGGTAAAGCCTGCGCTAGCACGCCTTCTCAACCCTTAGACTAAGCACTATGTCTAAGGTTCTTGCTTCCCTTCCTATCGGTGAAAAAGTCGGTATCGCATTCTCCGGTGGACTCGATACATCTGTAGCCGTTGCCTGGATGCGCGACAAGGGTGCTCTCCCATGCACCTACACTGCAGACCTTGGCCAATATGATGAGCCAGATATTGGTTCTGTCCCAGCTCGTGCGAAAGAATACGGTGCCGAGATTTCTCGCCTCGTTGATTGCAAAACTTCCTTGGTGGAGGAAGGTCTTGCAGCAATTGCTTGTGGAGCTTTCCATATTCGTTCAGGTGGTAAGCAATATTTCAACACAACTCCTTTGGGTCGCGCCGTCACAGGAACACTTTTGGTGCGCGCGATGCTTGCAGACAAGGTAGATATCTGGGGCGATGGCTCAACGTATAAGGGCAACGACATCGAACGCTTCTATCGTTATGGACTTCTTGCAAATCCCAACCTACGTATCTACAAACCATGGCTTGATGCAGACTTCGTGCGCGAACTTGGCGGGCGCAAAGAGATGTCTGAATGGTTAGTGGCACACAACCTCCCTTACCGTGACAGCACAGAGAAGGCGTATTCAACAGATGCCAATATCCTCGGAGCAACTCACGAAGCCAAGAATCTTGAAAGTCTCGATGCATCAATCGAAATTGTTGAACCCATCATGGGAGTTCGCTTCTGGGATTCTTCGGTCTCGATTCCAAGTGAAGATGTGAAGATTGAATTTGTACAGGGACGACCGGTTGCACTCAATGGCAAGCACTTCGACGATGTTGTCGAGATGATGAATGAGGCCAATTCAATTGGTGGTCGCCACGGTCTTGGTATGGCAGATCAGATCGAAAATAGAATTATCGAAGCCAAGAGCCGTGGAATATATGAAGCTCCAGGAATGGCACTTCTCTTCATTGCTTACGAACGTCTACTCAGTGCGATTCACAACGAGGACACAATCGCTAACTATCATGCAGAGGGACGTCGTCTTGGCCGTCTTCTCTATGAAGGCCGTTGGCTAGATCCGCAATCACTCATGCTTCGCGAATCTCTTCAGCGTTGGGTTGCCTCAGCAGTTACAGGCGAAGTAACTCTTCGCCTGCGTCGTGGTGATGATTACTCAGTCATAAATACAACTGGTCCACACTTGAGTTATCACCCGGATAAGCTCTCTATGGAACGCACTGAAGATGCCGCTTTTGGCCCAACTGATCGCATCGGTCAGCTAACGATGCGAAACCTTGATATCGCAGATACTCGTGAAAAACTCGAAATGTATCGCTCGCAGGGTCAACTAGGTCAGGGTGAATTCACACTTATTCGCGAAATCGACAACAGGTAATCAACTTAGACGGTTAGGATCCCATCATGAAAAAAGTTGCATTCATCCTTGCACTCACACTTGTAGGCCTTACCGGCTGTTCAGAAATCGGAGATGACATGTCATCAAATACCCTTGTTCAGGTCACCGCTAATGCAGGTGAGGCACCAACAATCACCGCCCCAACAGGTGATGCTCCAACAGAACTCATTGCAGAAGATGTCATTGCTGGCACAGGTACAGAAGTAAAGGCAACATCCACACTGACAGTTCACTACACATTGATGCAATGGTCTGATGGAAGCATTCTTGAATCATCATGGAGCGGTGGAAATCCAGCAACCTTCCCACTTTCTGGTGTGATCCAGGGTTGGCAGCAGGGACTTCTTGGAGCAAAGGTCGGCGGTCGTCGCCTTTTGGTGATCCCGCCAGCACTTGGTTACGGTCCAATGGCAGGACATCCTCTTGAGAAGGAGACTCTCATCTTCGCAGTCGACATCATCGCTGTCTCCTAAATTTAGGTAGCGCCAAGGTGACGTTGCTCCACTTGCTCGATCTTCTCTCTGTATTTGTATTCGCATTAGTTGGAGCGCGTGTGGCTGCAGATCGCGGCTTGGATTACGGTGGAATCGCTCTTGTTGCAATTGCTGCCTCAGTTTCAGGTGGAACGCTAAGAAATATCTTTCTTGGGCTTAAGCCAATCCTGATTACAGATGTCTGGGTTATCGGAAGCATAGTTGCAGCGGTTGCAATCACTTTGAGTGTTCGTCGCGTGACGAAAATAGGTAAAACATTGTTGATCATGGATACCTTCGGATTGGCAATTGCAACAGCCTCCGGTGTGCAACTGGCACATAATCTCAATAGCCCCTGGTTTGCAACCATTATCCTCGGAGTCATCACGGCTGTAACCGGTGGACTTCTACGCGATGTCTTATGTCAGCTCGAGCCCGTTCTGCTGCATCGTGAAACTATTGGCACGTCCTCATTGTTCGGCGCAGCAGCATTCGTTGCTCTCGTCGGTCTCAATGTTCATGTCACCATTGCAACGATCTCATGTGGCGTTCTCGTCGCCTTGGTGCGCATGCTCTCTATTCAATTCGACCTCAATCTTCCGAAATTTCAACCAGGCAATAAATGATTCGCCCAGCCCGGATAGACGATACGCAAGAAATTCTTGCAATGATTTACGAGCTTGCTGTCTACGAAAAAGCACCGGATGAAGCAAAGGCTACTGCCGAAGATATCCATCAATCCTTCTTTTGCGATAACCCCAAAGTTTTCTGCGAAATCGTTGAACATGACGGCGCAATTGCAGGATTTGCCATCTGGTTCCTCAACTATTCAACCTGGCAGGGGTTACATGGGATCTATCTAGAAGATCTCTTTATTCGCCCCGAATATCGCAACCTAGGTTATGGGAAAGAACTTTTGAAACATTTAGCTGCAATCTGTAAAGAGCGGGGCTATGGTCGATTCCAATGGTGGGTACTTGATTGGAATTCACCAGCCATTGATTTCTATACTTCACTCGGCGCAAAGGCGATGGATGAATGGACCATCTATCGAATCTCTGGCAAAGAGTTGAATGAATTAGCTCTTGAGGACCGCTAAGGCAATCTCGTAATCTCTTTCAAAGACCATTAACGAAGGTCCCTGCAACGTCTGAGTGAGTGTTGCCTTGATATTTGAATCTTGTAGCTTCAATAGGGACATCTGCGCCTCGATGTAATTACCTGGGGTGGGAAGTGGTTTAAGCAACCCATACTCATCTTTCTTGCCTGCCTTGATTGGAATAACAATCATCTTCTTATTAGAAGAAAATGCCCACTTGAGAAAGATGATGAGGATGGCAACGCCTACAAATCCGCCAAATGAGGTAAGAAAGAGAGCGTTATCGATTCCACCTAACATCGCATCAACCTTATGGATTAATCACGCCGGCGCTGAGTAGCACCAGGATTGTTGTACCGAGCGCAATGCGATAAACGATAAATGGCATAAAGCTTCTCGTTGAAATAAATTTCATGAGCCAAGCGATCACTACATAACCGACAAAGAAGGCGTCAACTGTTGCTCCAAAGGTTTCGATCAAAGAATACGGAGCAGAAGAATCATTTTCCCCTATCGCAGTCTTGAGCTCATACAGGCCACTTCCAAAGACTGCAGGCACCGCAAGTAAGAAGGAGTATCGCAGCGCGCTCTCTCGCGTGTAACCCAAGAAACGTCCCATCGCAATCGTGGACCCAGAGCGCGAGACACCAGGAACTAAAGCTAGTGATTGGGCAAAACCATAAGCAAAACCATGTTGAGATGTAAGAGCCGAAAGAGTTCTTTCACTCTTCCCAAATTTGTCACAAATCGCCAAGACTATGGCGAAGAGAATCATCACAATCGCAATTAACCAGAGTGATCTAAAGGTGTTTCGAATATTTTCCTGAAAGAGATATCCCAGAACGACTATGGGAAGCGAACCTAGAATAATCATCCAGCCTAGACGAACATCTTGGGGTGAGCTCCCCGGTATTTCTTTACGCAAAAGAACTTTCGAGAGCCATGCTGCAGCAATTCGAGCAATATCTTTTCTAAAGTAGATCAAGACAGCCAGTTCTGTGCCAATCTGAGTGATCGCAGTAAAGGTTGCTCCGGGATCACCAGCATTGGGAAGAAATTCGCCGGCAAGGCGCAGGTGAGCGCTAGAGGAGATTGGGAGAAATTCAGTAAGTCCCTGCAGCAATCCTAGAAAGAGCGCTTCGAACATGCGTGAAGTATCTCATCTTGATCGATGACTTACTGAGTAAGCACCATGGTCGTTTGACCCGCAACGCTCACCTTGCTCGCTGAGAGTGTCTCTATTGCCTTCGTACCTGCCACAGAACCCTTAACAAGGACACTCCACTTTCCTTTATTTGGAAGTGCTACAGAGGTGGCACCAGGATTTGGATTATGAATAACGACTATCAACTTTGCTGAATCCTTCACGGCCTTGCCATTGAGTGTGTAAACAATTACATCATTCGTAGTAGGAATGAACTTTAGATTTGCCTTAACCGCTGCAGCAGTTGACATACGAAATGCCGGGTGTGCCTTTCGTAGAGCAATGAGGCCTTGGAAATACTTTGTAGTCGTAGCATTACGAGCCTTAGTCGACCATTTAAGTGAATTGACCTCGTCACTGGATTTATAGCTATTCTCGTCGCCATTTTTCGAGCGTAAGAATTCTTGTCCTGCCTGCATAAATGGCACGCCCTGTGATAAAAACGCAACCGATGTTGCAAAGTGGCTCAACTGCGCAATGCCTGCTGGAGTTACTCCTTTAACACTTGCAGTGATCTTATCTGCCAGCGCCAAATTGTCATGTGACTCAACATAATTGACAGATTGCGCAGGGGATTGGGTTATCCATTTCGCAGCCATATCAGCACTGTGTTCGGTATTTCCGACTATTCCAGCGGTGACATCAGAACGAGCGGTGAGTTTACCTGTCGCCCAACCTGGGTCAGCTGGGTTAAATACTGAACCCTTCAGGCCATCTCGAATCTGGTCGTTAAAGTGAGCGACATTTTTTAGTTTAGCGATGTTCTTCTGATTGGCTCGAAGTGCTGCAGGAAGAGTTCCCATATCCCAACCCTCACCAATAATGATGATTGTAGGATCGATCTTCTTGAGTTCGGCACTCACCTCATTAATGGTTTGGATATCCATTAGTCCCATGAGATCGAATCGGAATCCATCTAAGTTATATTCACTAGCCCAGTACTTGACTGAGTCAACGATAAATTTACGAACCATAGGTCGCTCTGATGCAACATCGTTACCGCAGCCACTACCATTTGTGAGATTGCCAGACTCATCGGTTCTAAACCAATATCCTGGAACAATCAATTCTTGGCTGAAATTGCTCGCCGTGTAGACATGGTTGTAGACAACGTCCATATTCACTCGAAGCCCTTGATTGTGCATGGCTTGAATCGCAGCCTTGAGTTCAGTAATACGTGCAGTTGGCTTCGTAGGATCTGAGCTATAGGAACCTTCAGGAACGTTGTAATTCATTGGGTCATAACCCCAATTGAAGGTCGGATTGGCTTCATCTACAGATGCGTAATCAAAGATAGGAAGAAGTTCAACGTGAGTTACTCCTAGATCTTTAATTGCTGATACCCCGGTCTTGATTCCGTTGTAATTAGAATTCAACACAGTAAATGCTGAGTACTTGCCTTTATCAGCTGCGGGAATTCCGCTTGAGGCATCCATAGACAGATCGCGTACATGTAGCTCATAGATAATGGCATCCGTTGGTTTTCCACTAAAGGCTGGTTTTTTTGCGCTCCACCCGGCTGGGTCTGTCTTATCTAGATCAACTACAACTCCACGGACTCCATTAATAGTCGTAGCGCGGACATATGGATCAACAGCTTCATTGGTGGTTCCGTTAACGGTGACGCGGTAGTTGTAGATTAAGCCGTTCTTATCTCCGGCTAACTCCGTCGTCCATGTTCCATTAACGCTCGATGTCATTGCTGTCAGAGTTGCGCTCGAAAGCGAACTATCTGCAGCGGTATAGGTAACTAGGTCGACTTTTGTAGCTGTAGGCGCCCACACTCTAAATTTGGTACTCGCTTTGGAATATGTATTTCCTAAATCATCACCGGAATAGGTGTACTTGGAGGCGAAATCTGCAGAGTCATACAGTTTAGCTAGTTTATTTGCAGCAGGTTCTTGAACTGTACCCGTTGGCTTTTCGTAGTAAATTACGGGATCGCCCTGGCGCAACCAGACTTCTGCCGTCCCATCCTCTTTAAACTTAGTGATAAAGCGATCGGCGCTTACGTCTTTAGTAATCCAATCACCTTTACGTACGATGATTCCAACATTTTCAAATTTTTCCATCCCATCAATATTTACCCGAGCAATCTTTCCAAAGTCATCACTGTCGGTAAATTGAACTCCTGCCTTATTGACATCAACATCAGATCCCGTGGTTACGTTCTTCCATAACCAAAGATTCCAGTTTGTGTACTCAGAGTCTGCACGTTGGTAGTGAACAGTGAGTTTTACAACTGCAGGAGCGGCCGCTGAAGAGATGGCGGGTATTCCAGAAATGAAAAGAAGAGCAAGTGAAAAGAGGGCAAGAAGACGAGGAGCTAATTTGGTCATGGGGCAAAAATAGTGGCTTGGAGTATGTAAATG
>JBJTKU010000101.1:0-11042 GCA_046096605.1 Candidatus Planktophila sp.
CCGTATTAGGAAGTCCGGCCAAAAGTGAGGCGCTTCGACCAAGGTTCATTCCCTGATCACCTGTCTGTGTTGCAGCAGCGATTGCAACATCATCAATCTGATCGAGCGGTAATTGTGGATTGCGTTCAAGAAGTCCGCGCATTGCACGGACCATCAGATCATCGGCGCGGGTGCCGGCATAGAGTGAGCCAGCTTTTCCAAAAGGTGTACGGACTGCATCAACTAGGACAACAGATGCCTGATTTGCCATGGTTCCAACTTTCGTAACGGTGAAGTTGGAGTTAGGTTACTGGTCGGTAATAGAAAAGGAAAGTGGCACACCCGTTAGGCGGCCGCACTTACCGTCTTCGTAGCATCTGACTTGTTGGACTTATGTGAAAGATATGGGATGAGAACAGCAACGAGGTAGCTGCTATAGAAGAGCCCTTGCAACCATGATGTTGTGGTATCGAAACCGATCGTGCCACCGAGAAGGGATGCCACAAATGACTCCTTAGGCATCCAGCCTGTGACATCCCAGATGTAGGCATCTTCCCCTGGAAGCCAGCCGAGCTCTTGGAATTCATGGATTCCGTAGGAAAGAACGCCTGCGGCCACGATAATCAGCGCGACACCAGTAACGGTGAAGAAGCGGGAGAGGTTGATTTTGACTGCGCGTTTGTAGAGCAGGTAGCCCAGGGTTACAGCAAGAGCTAGACCAAGGACAAGGCCGAAGGTGGCAGAGGATGCAGCCCCAACTGTGCGGAAATTTGAATAGATAAATAACGCGGTTTCTAGACCTTCTCGGGCTACGGCAAAGAATGCTGTTGCTGCCAAGGTCAGTGGGCCACCAAGGTTGGCCTTATCGACCTTGCCATGGAGCTCATCGCGAAGACCACGTGCAGCGCGCTTCATCCAGAAGACCATCCATGTCACCAGGGCGACGGCGATCACTGAGGATGTGCCGGCAAAGATCTGCTCACCGCGCTCGCTGAGTTGGGTAGAGGAGTAGCTCAAGAATGCGCCAAGAGCCAGGCTCAGAGCCAAGGCAAGAGTGACACCGCTCCAGATGGGCTTAAGGAGGTGGCTTCGCCCCGTCTTTACGACGTATGCAACCAGGATTCCAACGATAAGGGCTGCTTCTAAGCCTTCGCGAAGGGCGATGATAAAGGTACTGAGCATGGGGCAAATGTAGAACGAGTCACGGAATTACGCAACTCTTTTGTTGCGTAATTCAGCCCTGATCGGTGTTCTCTTGATCACCCTCAGGCTCAGCCTTTTCAAGGGGTTCGCGCTCAAGGAGAGCTGCTTCAAGGATAGGTGAGGCAATCTCGCGCTGCCAAGGACGTGCACCAAGCTCGCCGAGTGCTGACTCAACCTGACCTTTGGGATCGCTCCAACAGATGCGACGCACATGTTCGGGGGAGATCATATTTTCGAGCGGAACTGATAACTCTTGCGCGCGAACAGCCAGGTGATGGCGCGCATGAGTCAGAGCGGCATAACGCAATGGAAATTTCTCGCGCCAAACTTTCACAGGGGGCAGCCCATCACTTGGCGCACGAGTCGGTGGAAGATCATCTTCTTGTAGCGCACGCGCTGCGGCGATTGCCTCTAACCAACGTGTGTAATGTTCAAGCCAACGCGCTCGCAATCCGATCGGACGCAAGATTTTTTCAAGTGATTTCTTATTCTCAAGCACAATTTCATCAGTAATGGCTAAAGCTATTGTGGATATCGCAGAATCGGATAGAAGACGCCCCGGTGAGATATCTAATTCTTGAGCTAGTGCGTAGCGAGATTCCCATAAAAATTTCACGACCGCTAATTGTCGACGCTTCTTAATCTGATGCATTCCCGATGTACGTCTCCATGGATCTACACGAGGAGGCGGAGGAGGGGCTGCCAAAATTGCGGCAAACTCTTGCTCTGCCCAGTGTGATTTTCCAGCAGATTGTAAGAGCGCATCAACTTCATTACGGAGTGCAACCAGTAATTCAACATCAAGGGCTGCATAATTGAGCCATTCGGTAGGAAGTGGACGTGTAGACCAATCCACTACTGAATGCTCTTTAGCTAGCGAATATCCTAAAAGTGATTCTAAAAGGGGGCCAAGTCCAACGCGAGGAAGTCCGGCAAGCCTGCCTCCGAGTTCTGTATCAAAGAGTCGTACCGGATTTATTCCAACCTCGCGAAGACAGGACAAATCTTGAGTACTCGCGTGGAGAATCACTTCGTCTGTTGCGAGGAGTTCGTTAAGTTCTAAGAAAAGTTTGTGGTGCGGGCCAAATGGAATTGGATCTAAGAGATGAAGCCCGCCATCGTTTCTAGCAATCTGAATCAAATATGCACGGGCGCTGAATTTATATCCACTTGCACGTTCTGCATCGAGGGCGAAAGGGCCTTGTCCTGCTCGTAGCTGGGCAAGGGCGCGTTTAAAAGATTCTTCTGTGTCGATGACATCAGGAAGTCCGGCCGATGGGGCAAGCAGAGGTACTGCAACTATTGGCTCTTGAACTATAGGCTCTTGAACTACTGGCTCTTGCGTCATATGAATTACTTGCGTGGCTTTGTAATCGAAGCTACGCCATCTACTACGGGCGGCAAGAATGAAATTTCAGCAATGAGATTGCACCAAGCCATCACATGGTTGAGCAAAACCTGAGCGATATCTTCACCTGTTGTGATTACAGGTGTCCACGAGGCACGGATTTCAATTTCGGATTCATTGTTGCGCGGAGAGAGTTTTCCGAACGAGGCACTTGATACACGAGTAACAGTTCCAGATGGTGAGTTATAACTGCAACCAAAGCTTTCGAGCGAAGTAAGAAGCCAATTCCAACCTACCTCTGGCAACAAGGGATCTTCTTGCATGGCAGAATCGACATCGGCGCTCACGAATGTGACGCAGCGAAATTCACCTTCCCACGTATCTTGCCCACCTGGCTCGTGAAGAAGGACAAATCTTCCAGTAGCTACATTGTCCTCGGCATCGCCGGCCAGCCCATTGGTCACATCTGCTGTGAAGGCGAAAGAATATGTTGCAAGCTTTTGTGGGGGCGGAACTTCTTCGAGAATAATCTCGGGACGAGGAGTTGCTGTTCTGAGAACATCCAGCAGGCGATTGAAAACTGCTGTATCCATTGACTTATTCTAAATTGACTCAATCAACTCCTGCGGGAGGCAGGACCGAGTCTCCTGTATGTTAACGGCCTATGGCCGCACTCTTAGCTCTCATTTCCAGCGCGTTATGGGGAACTGCTGATTACCATGCAGGTAATCTGAGTAAGAAGTTCCCGTCCACTGCTGTTCTCTCAGTCACCCAAATTATCGGACTTGCATTTGGCCTCATTCTTGCAACGTCATCTGGATCCTGGGGTGCTCAAGCACTGGGAGGCGATGGCTATTTTCTTCCAGGCATTGCAGCTGGGTTATGCGGTTATCTTGGTCTGATCTGTCTTTACGGGGCCCTTGCAACTGGGCGCATGGGAGTAGTCTCGCCGATTAGCGCAATGAGCGGAATCGTTCCTGTTCTCTACGCAGTTATCTTTCTAGATGAGCGTTTTAGTTCTCTCGTTACAGTTGGAGTGATACTTGCGCTGTTGGGTGCATTTATGGCCAGCGGCCCCGAAGTTTCTCAAGGTTTTCCGCTTAAGCCCGTCATTTTAGCTTTAGGAGCCGCACTTGGTTTTGGAACAGCTCTTGCATTTATGGCCGAAGGATCGCAATCAAGTGCCGTGATGACGATGGTTGCGATGCGTGCTGCCACACTGCCGATCAGTCTTGTAATCTTGTTCAAACTTCGCGGCACTGGTGGAATGGGTAAGACCCACATTCCTCTCCTCATATTTATTGGAGTTGCCGATTTCTCCGCAAATCTCATCCTCGGAGTTGCAACCACAAAAGGACTTGTCTCTCTTGCGATGGTGCTTGGTTCGCTTTATCCAATTATGACCGCGCTCTTGGCATTTAAGTTTCTACACGAGCGTTTACATAAGATTCAATATGTAGGAATTGCAAGTGCCGTAGCCGGCGTTTCAATGATCGCCGCATTTCAATAATCAACCTTTGCAAGCGGTGTAGAAGATCGTCTCGCCCTCGTTAACACTCGTTACATCCTTAAAGTGAGAGAGCATCTCCTGGATATCTATCTTCTCTTCTCCGTCAGTTACCTCGGTAACGCTGAGTTCAAGGCGATCAATCTTTCCTAAATGAATTAACTCATTGATAATTGATGGGCCTGCCTCGATAAGAATTGTTGGACCAAAGAGTCGAGCTGCTCGTTCGAGTGCGTCTTCTGCGGAGGTGTTCCACCAGTACGCTTGACGATTGTCAGCCAGCACGTTGACCATTGACGTTGAGATCACAACAACCGGAACAGGCGTCTTTCGATATGGTTCGGTGCGCGCTGTATTGCCCCCAATGAGAATCGCATCGACGTGACGTCTACGTTCAAGGAAGCGGGCACGATCTAGCGTTGAGGTAACTCCGCGTGATGAGCCATTTTTTGATGTACTTCCATCTTTTCCCACGACCAGGGTTGCGATGATCTCTCCCTCTGGCAGCGCTGACGTCATGGCCGGAAGATTATCGTCAGGATGGGTAAAAGATGGTGAAGCGATCGGGTGGTCACGCTCAAATCACCAAAGATTCTCAGACTCTTACCCTTGCCTGGATTTGAGGGGGGCGAGATAGGCAAGTTAGCCTTGACCCATGAAACCTGTGAGTAGATTGGGACAAGGGGCCTTCTTTGCCGCCGCCCTGGTCTTTATTGCCGGTCTGCTCACGCCGACCGCCCAAGCCGCTCCCACTTTGGCCGAAGTTCAGGCGAAGGTTCGCGCCCTTGAGGAAGAGGCGACCGCAGCAGCAGAAGGTGCACAAGAAGCAAAGGTGAAGTTGGCCGCCCTACAAAAGCAGCTTTCGGGAATTCAGGCGGCAGCTGCCGTTCAGGGAAAGACAGTCGAATCCCTTTCACGATCATTAGGTGTCATTGCTATCGAGCAGTATAAAAGCGGGGGAATGGGGCAGAATCTCGAATTACTTTTCTCGAGCGATCCAGCTCTCTATCTCTCGGCTGCCGGTTCTTTAGAATCCATTACTCGCAGCAAGGCGATCCAACTTCGTAAATATGAGGCGGCTAAGCAGCGCCTGACAGCTACCTCTTTGACCGTCAATGACAAGTTGGCGTTGGTCACTGCGGCAAAGAAGAAGTTTGAAGCACAATCGGCCAAGGCTGCTGCAAAACTTAAAGAGGCAGAATCCATCCTTGCAAAACTTAAGAAGGAAGATCGCGAACGCCTTGCTCGACTGGCGCAACAAGAAGAAGATGCCGACCAAGCAGCTTCGCTGGCCGCAGCAAAGTCTGCGGCAGGAGTTTCAGGACGTGCTGGAATTGCGCTCAAGTATGCACTCAAACAAATCGGTGATCGATATGTCTTCGGCGCTGCGGGAATGACCTACTGGGATTGCTCCGGATTAACGATGCGGGCATATCAGGCAGCGGGTGTCTCATTGCCTCATTCATCGGCTGCACAATCACGAATGGGTAGATCTATTCCTCGTAGCCAACTCAAACCTGGTGACTTAGTCTTCTTCGGTCGACCAGTGTCACACGTTGGAATTTATCTTGGTGGCGGACGAATGGTTCATGCACCTCGATCTGGATCGCGTGTAAAGGTTGCAAGCGCAAGCAGTTTAGGTAATAAACCATTTGTCGGAGCACGTCGTTTCTAGTGGAGAAAATTCTCTGTATCACAAATGACTTTGGGCCACGGGCTGGAGGAATCGAGACTTTTGTTATTGGTCTCATTGAACGTCTTCCTCGAGGAAGCGTGATTGTCTATACAAGTGCGCAGGATAATAGCGATGAGTACGACCATACCTGGTTAGAAAAATATGGGGTGGAGGTAATTCGGGATAAGGCGAGGATTTTATTACCGACTTTTGGTGTTGCCTTTTGCGTCAAATCCTTGGTTCGCGAAAGATCGATTGAGACGGTCTTCTTCGGTGCAGCAGCACCGCTGGCTCTGCTTTCCCGTGGCCTGCGACGAGCTGGAGTCAAGAAGATTGTCGCCCTCACCCACGGACATGAAGTCTGGTGGTCAAAGGTGTGGCCCTTTTCTTGGGCCATGAGGAGAATGTCGCACAATATTGATCACCTGACCTATCTCGGCGAATACACACGCCAAGTAATCTCGAAATCTGTAACCAAAAACGCTGCAGCATCAATGGTCAAAATTGCACCGGGGATCGACACCGATCACTTTGCACCGGTTGATGCACGTAAGCTCCGCGAAACACTTGGGCTAAAAGAGAAGAGAACGATCGTCAGCGTTGGCCGTCTAGTTCATCGCAAAGGTCAAGACACTCTCATAGAGGCGATGCCAGAAATTTGTAAACAAATTCCGAATGCACACTTGGTAATCATTGGTGAGGGCCCTTATCGCAGCTATCTAGAAAATCGTAGAAAAATACTGGGTCTTGAGGAGAAGGTAACCTTTATCGGTCGTATTCAATATGGCCAATTGCCAGCATATATATGTATTGGCGATCTATTTGTTATGCCATCTCGTTCACGATTGGCAGGCCTTGAAGTAGAAGGCCTGGGAATTGTTTATCTAGAAGCAAGCGCTTGCGGTCTGCCGGTGATTGCTGGCAATTCAGGAGGTGCGCCAGATGCTGTGCTTAACGGTGAGACCGGTCTGGTTGTGGATGGAACTCGAATCAAAGAGGTCGCATCCGCAGTTGTTGAATTATTGAGTGATCCAGTCCGCTCCCAAGGTATGGGTGAGCGCGGTCGTGAATGGATCGTTCAAGAATGGCGGTGGGAGATCTGGGCATCACGTTTTGCCCAATTGCTTAAAGTAGACCGATGACACGAGCTCGAGCGACAGCGCTCCTTCGGGTATGTGAGTCTAACTTTCTATAGATTGCCGAAATATGTGTCTTGACTGTTGCATGAGAGATAAACATTTGCTGCGCAATCTCTGCAGCGCTTAACTCGCTTTCAAGATAGGAAAGTACAGTCAGTTCGCGCTGCGAAAGTAAACCGAGCATTTTATCTCTTGCCAGCAGAGCTACATTCTGTTCGCTTATAAAGATTGCCGGATTCTCACGAGCTGCGTGAATGGCGGTAATCAATTGGTTGGCGCTTGCAGATTTTGAGATAAAAGCTTGGGCACCAGCTGCAGATGCCGCCGCGATGAGATTGAGATCATCGCTCAAAGTTAAGACAATGATCGTTACCGTCTTGGAATGTTTGCGAGCCCAGGTGACAATTTCTAACCCATTTCCATCGGGGAGATTGATATCAACTGTGATGACATCTGGGTTGTGTAGAGCGATCATCGGGATCGCCTCTTTAAGAGATCCCGCCTCACTAACGTGAACAAAGCCCGCCGCAAGGAAGGAACGCTTCACACCGTCGCGCACGAGAGGATGATCATCGATGATAAGAACCGATGGGCTCATAACCAGATAGTGACGGTGGTTCCTTCCTCTCCTGAATCAAATTGAATTGAGCCACCAACACTTTCGACGCGCTCAATACATCCCTGAATTCCGAAATGACCAGGAGCTGCCATTGCTCCACCGCTTCCGTTATCACAGACCTTCACCATAACCCGATTCTCGATTGCATCAAGGCTCAAGGAAATATCGCTAGCCCCAGCGTGATGAACAGCATTTCGCAGCAACTCCGGAATAACCCGAACTAGGATCGATTTCTTCTCTGTACTAATCTCAAGATCGAGTCCACGCACAGCGATATCAGGGGAGATTTCACGAATTATTTCGTGCACGTGGGTTTGAAAATCATCTGTGCTGCGGAGATTAAAGATCTCTAAACGTACCTTTTCTATGAGATCGGATACGCAAAAGCGAATGGTGCGCAGATCATGGCGAGTATCAGCAGGGGTTAGAGGTGCTGCAAGAACTGCATCTAGTTGATAGCCAAGGGCAACCAGATCTTGGGCAATCCCATCGTGAATTTCCTGCGCAATCTCTACTCGCGTCGACTGCGCCATGGAAATTTCCTTCCTTACTCTTTTGTATAGAGAGCGTCGATTTCAGATGCGTACTGCTGTGCCACGACATGGCGTTTGACCGATAACTTTGCGGTCAATTGTCCACCGGCGATCGTGAAATCTTCAGCCAGGATTGTGAACTTACGAATGGATTCAGCCTTGCTCACAGCCTTATTTGCTTCATCTACTGCTGTTTGTATGACAGCAATTAAGTCAGGATCATTTCGTAGAGTTTCAATTGATGCGCCATCCTTCTTATTGGTGGCAATCCATCCCTTGATCATCTCGGGATCGATGGTGATGAGTGCTGCAATAAACGGCTTGTTATCTCCGACAACCATGCACTGGCTGACTAGAGGATGGGCGCGAAGGCGATCTTCTAGTACAGCCGGTGCAACGTTCTTTCCACCTGCAGTAACGATAAGTTCCTTCTTGCGTCCAACTATGTAGAGGAAGCCATTTTCATCAAGACGACCAAGGTCACCTGATTTAAACCAACGATCACCTTCGAAGACTTCACTATTTGCTTGGTCGTTCTGCCAGTAACCACGCATCACGATTGGACCTTGAATCAACACTTCACCATCGTCGGCAATCTTGATTGAAGTTCCAGGAATTGGTCGACCTACGGATCCAACGCGCAGGTGGCCTGTGATATTCAGCGTTGCACCTGCTGTGGTCTCAGTTAGACCGTAACCTTCATAGATAGTCACACCGGCACCGCGGAAGAAGTGTCCCAGACGGGATCCAAGGGGTGCACCACCAGAGATTGCCGCCTCGACTGCTCCACCCAGAGTTGCACGGATTTTTGAGAAGACTAACTTGTCGAAGAGTACGCGTTTAAACGAAAGAAGTGGATTGAACTTCTTTGCATCTAGGTTTTCGCTATAGGCGATTGCAATTTCGGCTGCTTTTCGGAAAATCTTTCCCTTTCCGGCAGCTTCTGCCTTAGCTTCGGCACCGTTGTACACCTTTTCGAAAATGCGAGGAACAGCCAAGACGAATGTTGGTTTAAATGATTGCAGATCAGGAAGTAGGCGTCCGACAGGATCGCTGCAGTGTGCCAGGTGAAGTCCTGCAGTGATGGCACCGATTTGCACCATGCGACCAAAAACGTGGGCTACAGGCAAGAAGAGAAGGGTAGATCCGCCGGGCTTGAGAAAGAGATCAGATGCTCCCTGGACCACGTTTCCGCACTCTGCCAAAAAGTTTCCATGAGTAAGAGAAACTCCTTTGGGTTTGCCTGTTGTACCGGATGTGTAGATAAGAGTTGCTAACGTGTCAGGACTCAAAGAATTGCGGCGACGATCAATTTCGTCATCGCTGATATGAGCACCAGCTTGAGCGAGTACTGCTAAGACATCTTCAGTCATCGTCCATACATGTTTTGTATGTGACGGGAGCACACCTTGTGCTAATTCTCGATGTGTTGGTGTCTCAACAATAAGACCAACTGCACCAGAGTCACTGAGAATCCAATCAATCTGTTCGGCCGATGAAGTTTCGTAAATGGGAACTACACTTCCGCCTGCAAACCAAATTGCAAAATCAAGAATTGTCCATTCGTACCGAGTACGCGCCATGATCGCAACGCGATCACCGATGTTGATTCCGGCTGCAACAAGGCCTTTAGCTGTTGCTCGAACCTCTGCTTCAACCTCTCGAGCAGTTACTTTCTGCCAGCCATCGCCAAGCGGGCGAGACATAATCACGCGTTCTGGTTCAAACCATGCGCGATGGGCAATAAGTTCGGTGAGGTTTCCCTCTGTAGCTGCTGGGACAAGTGCTGGCACTGAGTAAACGGTCATGGGCAAACGCTAGCGGGCGAATCGCAAAAAGGGGAGATCCCGTAAAGAGATTTCTCGGGGTAGCCTTGCGCCCATGAGCGATATCAGCAGAGCGTCAATTATTATCGAAGCACCGATGAGCCACGTTTGCGAGGTTCTCTTTGATCTTGAGAAATACCCCGAGTGGTCAGATTCCATAACAAAAGTCAAAGTTACAGAGCGTGATGAATCGGGCCGGATCACTGGTGCAACCATGACCATTAGCGCTGGCGCAGTCAAGGATGATGTCACCCTTTCCTATAACTGGGATGGTGCACCAGGTCGCCTCGAGTTTGAACTCGAAGATGCGAACATGCTCACCAAAATGGATGGCGCATACAGTGTGAAAGATCTAGGTGATGAGACTGAAGTGACCTATGAACTATCAGTAGGTCTTTCGATGCCAATTCCGCAAATGATGATTACCAAACAAGAGAAGTCAACAATTGATCAGGTGCTTGCTCAACTGAAAGAGCATTGCGAAGGTTAATTGCGTAGATGACCTACACGATTGGAATTGATGTCGGCGGAACTAAGGTTCTGGGAGGCGTAGTCGACGAATCGGGAAAAATTCTTATCGACGCCCGCCGTGATACTCCGCGCGAAGGCGGTACCGCTCTAACTCAGACAATTGCAGATGTGGCACGCGAACTGATGACTGCATACTCTGTTGAATCTGTTGGAATCTCTGCAGCGGGCTTTGTCTCTTCAGATCGCAAAACGATGTTAGCGACACCAAATATTGCAGGGTGGAATGGTGTTGATCTTGATGCCCAATTAACACAATTGATTGGCCTTCCGGTTGTCATAGAAAATGATGCAAATGCAGCAGCATGGGGCGAGGCAGCCTTTGGCGCAGGGCGCGGACATGATCATCTTCTCATCGTCACAGTCGGCACAGGAATCGGTGGCGGTATCGTGGTCAATGGAAATCTCTATCGTGGAGGATTTGGTACTGCGGCAGAGATTGGTCATATGCGAGTAGTTCCAGAAGGACATCTTTGTGGATGTGGTGCCAGAGGTTGCTTTGAACAATATGCCAGCGGAAGTGCGCTGATGCGCCATGCTCGCGAAGCAATTAACGCAACTCCTGAACTTGCCCGCAATTTATTAGCTCTTGGCGATGGAACTCTTGATGGGCTATCAGGAAAACATATAACTGAGGCGGCACACAATGGTGACCCCGTTGCACTTGCCGCCTTTAATACAACTG
>JBJTKU010000102.1:0-19000 GCA_046096605.1 Candidatus Planktophila sp.
GCGCTTAGCTCTCCTGTTGCGAGTGCAGAACAGGTATTCGGGAGATGATTAACAAGTGTGCGGGCCACATCGATACGCATCTGAGCCGTACCAGCTGAAAGCCGGAGCGCTGATGAAACATCCTCACGCTCGGCCTCATCTAAACCCGCAAATGGACCATCGGATTGACCCGCCTCAATACCTGCGACAGCAACAATTGCACGTTGCATCGCAGCCTGTAACCAACTGCTCTGTCGTTCGAGCGCGGCAAGGTAATCAACACGGGCTGGCGCTGAAAGATTGTGTGGATCGATTTCGATTAATCCAGCCAGAGTCGAAATTCCAGGAGCAGCGATTAAGAGTTCGGCAACACAATCTTCACCTGTACGTGTTGCGATCGCTATTGAATGCATGGGTGAATAGTGCATCCTTGGTCTGACACGGATTTAAGGAAAGTGTTACTTATCCCCAGATTCCTGCATTTCGGTAGGTGCCCCGTGCACATCCAAAATTTCTGATGCATTCGTAGGCGCAGGTGAATCTCCCTGCAACTTATCCGTGCGCTGAATCGGTGCCTTCGGCTTGGCATCTTCCTTATAGATCGCAGGAATCGAACCTAGCAACCCCTTCTGGAAATCTTCAAATGCCTGCAGAACTTCGCGCTTTGTATTCATTACAAATGGCCCCATCCATGCCACAGGTTCCTTAATCGGAGCACCGCCCAAGATAAAGAGCTCTAACTGCGGTGAACGCGACTCTTGATGGGCAGCTGCGCGCACAACAATCTCATCGCCATCTCCGAATACTGCGAGTTGTCCCATTTGAATTGGTTGTGATGCGCCACCAACAAATCCGTGACCTGACATCGCGTAGACAAGTGCGTTGTAATCACGACGCCATGGAAGACGAAGTTCGGCACCAGCTGCAACACTTGCATGAATCAACGTAATAGGTGTCTGAGTTGAACCCGGGCCAACATAGCCATCAAGTTCGCCGGCAATAATTCGAATCAGCGCACCACCATCATGTGATGACAAGAGCGCAACATCTTTGGCACGAACATCCTGATAAGCAGGAGGAGACCACTTCTTGGCTGCAGGAAGATTGACCCACAACTGGAATCCGTGGAATAACCCACCACTCATCACAAGACTTTCAGGTGGAGTTTCAATGTGAAGAATTCCGCCACCGGCAGTCATCCATTGCGTATCGCCATTTGTAATTCTTCCGCCACCACCATTTGAATCTTGGTGATCGAAAATTCCATCAATAATGTAAGTAACAGTTTCAAAGCCGCGGTGTGGATGCCATGGAGTTCCTTTTGGTTCACCTGGTGCATATTCCACTTCACCCATTTGATCTAGGTGAATAAATGGATCCAGCTCTGCCAAATCAACGCCAGCGAAAGCACGACGAACTGGAAAGCCCTCACCCTCAAATCCTTGTGGCGCAGTAGTAATGCTCTTTACCGAACGTGGCTGCGCACCAGGGTTGGATGTGACGCGTGGAAGTACGGTGATATCAGAAACTGTAACTGCTGGCATGAGTGCTCCTTTCCTATGTCCCGAGACTAGTTGAACTTTCAACTACCCGCAACTCGAAATCCTCCGCGGCCCTGCATGAAACTCGCAGCGTCGCTATGAAAATTACAAAGCTTTAAGGGCCGAAACAACCTTTGTCAGAGAAGCCTTCGCATCACCAAAGAGCAACATTGTCTTAGGGTCATAGAGCAATTCGTTTTCGATACCGGCAAAGCCAGGTCGCATCGAGCGCTTCAGGAAGATGACATTTGCCGAGTTTGATACCTCCAAAATTGGCATTCCATAAATTGGACATCCCGGAGTTGTCTGCGCTGCAGGGTTCACAACATCGTTTGCACCAATAACAATCGCGACATCTGTCTGTGCAAAAGTTGGATTCACTTCTTCCATCTCTGCTAATTGATCGTAAGGAACATTAGCTTCTGCCAACAAAACGTTCATATGTCCAGGCATACGACCTGCAACTGGGTGAATTCCATATGCGACATCGATTCCCTTAGAGATCATAAGGTCGGCAAGTTCACGAACCGTGTGCTGTGCCTGTGCAACTGCTAAACCAAAGCCAGGAACAATAACAACGCGACGGGCATAGTTGAGCAATATTGCGACGTCATCTGGAGAACCGCTGCGCACCGGACGATCTTCTGCGACACCACTAGCGTCTTGAGGTTTTGCGGTAAATGCGCCAAAGAGAGTTCCAAACAATGAACGTCCCATTGCTTCTGCCATCATGCGAGTCAAAATTGTTCCCGATGCGCCAACGAGTGTTCCGGCAATGATAAGCAGTGTTGATTGAAGAACGTATCCACTTGCGGCAACTGTTAAACCAGTAAATGCATTAAGTAGCGAGATAACAATGGGAACATCTGCGCCACCTACTGGAAGCACGAAGAGAATTCCGAAGGCTAGAGATAGACCGGCCACTATTAAGAGCGGGGTAGTGCCGAGCTCGAGAACAACCCACACAGATGAGCCTAAAACAGCTGCCAATGTAGCTGCTATGACAAAGCGCCCACCTGGAAAAACTACGGGGCGGGTAGTCATCAACTCTTGCAACTTAAGGAAGGTAATAATTGAACCGCTGAAAGATACGCAGCCGACAACTACCGTGAAAACTGTAAAAATCACCTCAGCTGTTGTCGCTGTGCTACCTAGATTTTGATATTCCACAATTGCAACAAGGGCTGCAGCGCCACCACCGACACCGTTGAAGAGTGCAACCAGTTGTGGCATCTGAGTCATCTGCACCTTACGCGCCGCTGGCACACCGATGATTGTTCCGATTGCGATAGATCCAAGGATCCACCAGATGTTCTTTAACTCACCATGAAAGAAGACAACCGCCGTTGCAACGCCTGCTCCAATTGCGCCAATGAGATTTCCGCGGCGCGCAGTACGAGGATGAGAAAGACCTTTCAGGGCCAAGATAAAGAAGACGCCAGCGGTTAAGCCGATGAGGTCATAGACGAAATCGCTCACTTATCTTCTCCTTTCTTGCCCTTGAACATTTCAAGCATGCGGTCTGTCACAACAAAGCCACCGATCATGTTGACGGTTGCCAAAATAATCGCAGCTACCGAAAGCGATAGTTCGAGAGTTGTCGACGCATGTGAACACACGATGATCGCACCAACAAGGATGACGCCATGGATCGCGTTTGCACCCGACATTAGCGGTGTATGAAGCGTTGATGAAACCTTCGATACAACCTCAAAGCCCACAAAGACCGAGAGAGTAAAGATCGAGATAACGGCGATCGGTGTAAGAGCATCCATTTACTTGCCTGCCTTTCGATCGACGCCAGCATGTGTGACTGCTGATCCTTCGATAATTTCATCGTCGAAGTTGATATCAAATGTGAGATCGCTGCCTTCTGCAGCTGGCTTTATTAATAACGTCAACAAATTGACGACGTTACGTGAGTAGAGGCTTGAAGCGTGGAAAGGTAGCTGACTTGGCACATCTCTTCCGCCCCAGATCCGAACACCCTTTGCAGTTACGACAATTTCGCCAGGTTTTGAACCTTCGACATTTCCACCAGTTTCTGCAGCAAGGTCAACTATGACGGCTCCTTCTTCCATCGCATCGACCATCGCAGCTGTCATCAAACGTGGAGCTGTGCGCCCAGGAACAGCTGCAGTTGTAATAACGACATGTGATTTTGCAATGTAAGGAGTAAGGAGTTCGCGTTGCTTAGCAGCACGCTCTTCAGTCATCTCGCGTGCGTAACCACCAGCACCTTCAAGTGATTCAAGTTCCAATTCAATAAATGTTGCACCCATAGATTTCACTTCATCTTTCGATGATGGCCGAACATCGTAGGCAGAGACAACCGCGCCTAATCTGCGAGCAGTTGCAATTGCCTGCAAACCTGCAACGCCGGCACCGAGAACCAACACCTGAGCCGGAGTTACTGTGCCCGCTGCAGTCATCAACATGGGGAAGAATCGTGGTGAAAGTTCTGCGCCAACAAGAGATGCGCGATATCCAGCACAGAGCGCCTGCGATGTCAGGGCATCCATTGATTGTGCGCGAGAAATACGTGGCACGAGCTCAAGGGAAAAGGCGGTTATACCTGCGGCAACAGCAGCATCGATTGATTCACGTTGGTTAACGACCGAAAGGAATGAAATTGTGATTGCACCTTTCTTCAGGGTGGCAATCTGTTGTGGCGTAAGCGCGGTTACGGATAAAACAACATCGGCGCTTTTTAGAACATCGCCTGCAACTACCTGGGCGCCAGCTGCGCGATAGGCATCATCACTGGCTTGGGCGTGAACACCTGCACCAGATTCGATAAGCACCTCTAATCCGAGGCGGGTTAACTTATTGATGATGTCTGGGACAAGTGCGACGCGCTTTTCGCCATCGCGGATCTCTTTAGGAACGGCTACCAACATGTCCTAACAGTACTTAGTTACCCTTTAGTTCTCCACGTGAAGCGTGATAGAGAATCGCCTGAATTGTGGTGCGGCGATGATAGGCCTGGCGCCAAATGACCGATTTCACCCCATCAATCACTGGGGCCTCCACCTCTTCACCGCGATGTGCAGGCAGACAGTGCATAAAGATTGAATCAGGTGCTGTTAAATCCATGAGGTTTTCGGTGACAGCAAAAGGGCTCAGAGCTTTCATTTTCGCAACTCGCTCGGACTCGGGATCTCCCATTGACATCCAGACATCTGTATAGAGAACGTTTGCATCTTTAGCGGCTGCTACTGGATCGTGAGTAACCTCAACCCGACCGCCTGTGGTCGCCGCAATTTTCTGTGCACGTGCAACCACATCTGCATGAGGAGCCCATGAACCGGATGGAGTTGCAGCGACAACATGTGCACCCATAATTGCACCCATCGTCAACCAGGCATGTGACATATTGTTTCCATCGCCGAGATATACAAATTTTCTACCAGCAACATCGTTACCGAAAGTTTCACGAATAGTTAACCAATCGGCAAGCAATTGAGTTGGATGATCTTCATCGGTGAGCGCATTAATGACTGGAATGCTTGCATGCGCACCGAGTTCGTTGACATCAGCTTGCGCAAATGTGCGAACGATTAACGCTGAGCAATATCCACTAATGATTCGAGCGGTATCTGCAATTGTCTCTCCGCGGCCTAATTGCAATTCATCTCCCCGGATAAATATCGGAGTGCCGCCTAAATGCGCAACGGCCGTCTCTGACGATAAGCGAGTTCGGGTTGAAGGCTTTGTCATGTAGATCGCAATACTCTGCTGTGCTAGTGCATCACGAGAACGAAGTGGATTTACTGCAAATTCGGCAGCAGTCGAAAGGAGCATCTCAACATCATCGCGAGATAAATCTTCGGTGCGCAGTAGGTCCTTCATCACGAAATTGTATCGGCTGCCAGTATCCTTTGGCACATGGTCCTTTGGTACATGGGTATCTTCACACGCGGCAATCGCGATCTCTCGCTGGAAGGCGATACTGATCTACTTACGCGCCCAGAGGTTGAAGATGATGAGGGAAGCCACGATCGCTTTGCGCACTATATAAAGAAGGAAAAGATCGTCGAATCAGCGATTTCCGGTAAGGCCGTGCGCGCTCTTTGCGGCAAAAAGTGGGTCCCATCGCGCGATCCTGAGAAGTACCCGATCTGTCCTGCATGCAAGGAAATTTTCGAATCTCTTCCCCATAAAAAAGAATCGGAATGAAGCGACACATCGCATTACGAGTTCTCTTAGCAACTCTTCTCTTTGCACTTCCGCTTTCCACTCTCCAATCAGCATCTGCCGCCAATCCACCACGCAAGATTCTTACCGGCTGGCTTCCTTACTATTCGATGAAGACTTATCTTCCTGCAGTTCTCAATAATGCAGATCTCATCAGAGAGATCATGCCATTTTGGTACACCCTTAAATATGATGGCAAGATAAAGAAGGCTGTCGTTTCTGATGTTTACACATTAACAAATCCAGGTGTGCCCATTACTGAACCGCTGGCTGCCCTGCGCAATGCGGGAATGACAATAATTCCTACCATCAGCGACGGTACCGATAAATTGGTGTTAGCTAATCTTTTGGCTAAACCAGCTACACGTAAGCAAGTTGTTGATGCAATTGTTGCAACCGTTGCCTCACAAAACTATGACGGTATTGATTTAGATTTTGAAGGTTTTGCCTTTATTGATCCAAATACAACCTGGAAGACCACAGCCCCCAATTGGGTTCTCTTCGTCAAAGAGTTGGGCGCGGCACTTCATGCCCAGAAAAAAATTCTTTCCATAACCACCCCATACTTATTTGATCCCGCCGGGACTCAAAAAGGTTACTTTGTCTATGCATGGGCAGAGATTGCATCTCACATCGATCGACTTCGCATTATGACCTATGACTACTCCACATCACGACCTGGACCTATTGGTCCAATTTCATGGACAGAGAAGACAGTCAAATATGCAATCTCTGTTATGCCGGCATCTAAAGTTTATTTGGGGCTGCCTGGATATGGAAAAGATTGGGTGACAAAAGTCGAGGGAGTCTGCCCAGCCAACTTGGCAAAGATCATCACTCCATCTGCAAAAGCTGGAACATTCCTCATGAGAGATGCAGCGAGTATCGCCGCAACATATGGCGCAGTCCCGACATATAACGAGACTTTTGCAGAGGTAACTTTCTCCTATAAGCGCGATTACACAGGAACTACCAGTAACGGTCTTTCAACAACGTGTACAGCAAGTCGCACCGCATGGCATCAGAATGCGCAGAGCTTTTCACTTCGTGCTCAACTTGTTGCCAAGTATCAATTAGGTGGCGCAGCCCAGTGGGTAATTGGACAAGAAGAACCCCTGGCTATGGTTGCAATAAGGGAAGTGGCAACATCAATTGCACCTGCTCAACTTGAGTCTTCAATGTCATTATCTACAGCGCAACTTTCTTATGGAAATCCTGTGACTATTTCGGGCGTGATTACTCTCAAAGATAAATCACCGGTTGCCTCGTTACCCTTTAAAGTTGAAGGTAAATATGATGATGGAACAACGCGCACATTAATATCTGGGACAACGGGCATCGATGGTAAATATTCGATACCGATGTTAATCGGAAAGTCAGTGTCTATCCGAGTTGTTACAGAATCTTCATGGGAGAGAGAAGCTTCAGCGACACCCTTTATCTCGCTCAATGTTTTGCGAAATCTCATCTTCAATCCGCCAACATCGGTAAAGAGTGGAACTCCATTTACTATCTCTGGAATTGTTCTGCCTCGTGAGGCAGGAATTGCAGTCACAGTCGCCACAGCCACTGGCAAGGTGATTGCACAGGCAACAACCGATACTCAGGGTGGTTTCTCTCTTTCGATTCCGGCACAGCTTCGTAGTATCGCCACTTATCAGATTGTGATTGGCGCTGGTGCGACCTGGTCGGCACTTACTAGCGATGCATTCTCTATCATTATCCGGTGATGGTTAAGACTACGACGAAGATCGAAGAAGAGATTGCCGCAATCTTTTCTGGAAATACGCCATGGGTCACTATCGTCTGGGATGACCCGGTAAATCTCATGACATATGTAACTTACGTATTGATGGAGCTCTTTGGATATTCACGAGAGAAGGCTCATGAACTGATGATGAAGATCCATACCGAAGGTAAAGCCGTTGTTTCTACTGGTACTCGCGAAGAGATGGAGCACGATGTCGCGATGCTCCATGAATACGGATTATGGGCAACTTTGCAACGCGGTGATCAAGGGCTATGAGCAAAGAGAAAGGTTTTCATCGACACGGTGAAAACTCATATGTTGCGCAATTTTCAGAGAGCGAACGCGAAGTCCTTCTCAATCTCATTGAGCAGCTGATAGAACTTCTTGCAGAGCGCATTGACCACGGCCATGAAGATCCACTGGCCGCGATGGTTGGTATTACATCTCATGATTCGCCTCCAGAAGATGAAGTACTACGCCGTTTGCTACCCAATGCTTATGCAGATGAGGTAGATGCCAGTGAATTTAGAAGGTATACCGAGTCAACTCTTCGAGGAAAGAAACAAGCACACGCAATGTCAATGCGTATGTATCTCAAGAGCGCAGATGATGGAATCGTTGATCTGGACCACGAAAATGCAAATGCATGGTTGGGTGCGCTCAACGACATTCGCTTAGCGTTAGGAGTTCGTCTCAAAGTAGATCAGAACTCTTCAGAACAACTTGAACTTCTCTCACCCGATGATCCACTGCGTGGTGTCTATGCCGTTTATACCTGGTTGGGCTGGATGCAAGAGTCTTTGCTATCTGCTCTCATGGATGAGTAAGACTGTACTATCGTCTCATGTCAGAAAAATCAGTGTTAAAAATTTCGCGCGCATTTGTTGATGCAATAGTTGAGCAATCGCGACAGGAATATCCTGATGAATGTTGTGGTGTAATCCTTGGCCCTGTGGGTTCTGATAAACCGTTACGGCTCAAGCCGATGATAAATGCAGCCCATAGCCCTACCTTTTATGAATTTGATCCCAAAGATCTGCTTGCCCTCTATAGAGAAATCGATGATAACAATGAAGAGATCGTAGTGATCTACCACTCTCATACTGAGACAGAGGCACGACCTTCACGTACAGATATTGCGTATGCAGGCGAGCCGGGGGCTCACTATGTTCTAGTCTCTAGTCGCGAAGAGATTGCACCTGCAATTGAGTTCCGCTCCTTTCGCATTATTGAAGGCGTTGTCACCGAGGAAGAAGTTTCAATTACCGAATAGCTTAGTTTCTGGCCATAATTAGCGCCATGAGTATCGAAATTCGAATTCCAACAATCCTTCGTCCATACACAAAGGATCAGAAGAGCGTTCAAGCAGAGGGTGCAAGTCTCGGGGCCTTGATTGCAGATCTAGATGCCAACTATCCAGGTATCGGTGAACGCCTTCTCGAAAACGGCGCATTGCGTCGCTTTATCAACATCTATATCAACGATGAAGACGTTCGCTTCTTGGGTAGCCTTGATGCTCAGGTAAAAGATGGAGATTCAGTAACAATTCTCCCTGCTGTCGCTGGCGGTTAATTTCGTGGCACGTTTTGATTCACTTGCTGATTCAGTCGGTCATACACCTCTCATTGGTCTACCACGATTGTCGCCATCACCCACGGTTCGTCTATGGGCAAAGATGGAAGATCGCAATCCGACAGGCTCTATCAAAGATCGCACGGCGCTATCGATGTTGGATGCTGCAGAGAAAAGTGGTCAGCTCAAACCAGGTGCGACGATTCTTGAGCCTACAAGTGGAAATACGGGAATCTCTCTGGCGATGGCGGCAAAGGTTCGTGGTTACAAACTCATCTGCGTAATGCCAGAAAATACAAGCACCGAGCGAAGACAACTCCTGGAGATGTGGGGAGCAAAAATTATCTCTTCACCCGCAGCAGGTGGATCGAATGAAGCTGTGCGTGTAGCAAAAGATTTAGCGGCAAAGAATCCCGATTGGGTATTTCTTTATCAATATGGCAATCCTGCAAATACAGCAGCGCATTACAACTCTACGGGCCCTGAAATATTTGAGGATCTTCCAACCATTACGCACTTTGTTGCAGGGCTAGGCACAACAGGAACTCTAATGGGTGCTGGTGCGTATCTGCGCGAAAAGAATCCAGGTATTCAAGTAATTGCTGCAGAGCCTCGCTATGGCGAAGTTGTCTACGGCCTTCGAAATATAGATGAAGGTTTTGTCCCTGAACTCTACGATGCAACTGTTCTCACGCGTCGCTTTTCTGTTGGTGCAGAAGATTCTGTACGACGAGTGCGCGAACTTCTAGAAGTCGAAGGAATTTTTGCAGGTATCTCAACGGGTGCAATTCTTCATGCCGCGATTGCGATCGCTAACGAGGCTGTACGCGAGGGCAAGAGCGCTGATATTGCCTTCATCGTCTGTGATGGTGGATGGAAATATCTATCAACAGGCGTTTATGGCGCAAATGCAGACGAAGCTACGGAGGGATTAGACGGTACCCTTTGGGCATGAACTCGGCACCAATTGGCATCTTCGATTCTGGAGTTGGCGGTTTAACTGTTGCGCGAGCAATCTTGGATCAACTTCCCAATGAATCGACTATCTATATTGGCGATACCGCGCGTGGTCCCTACGGTCCACGTCCGCTTGCTGAGGTGCGTGACTTCGCTCTCGAGACAATTGATTTTCTAGTCGATCAAGGTGTTAAAGCTGTTGTCATCGCTTGCAATACAGCAAGTGCTGCAATGCTGCGTGATGCTCGTGAACGTTATTCGATTCCAGTTATTGAAGTAATTCAACCTGCAGTTCGCCGCGCAGTTGCCGCTACCCGCACCGGACGTATCGGTGTGATTGGTACTGCAACCACTATTGATTCGCGCGCATATTTAGATGCATTTGCCGCCGCCCCTCATCTAGAGATCACAGATGTTGCCTGCCCGCGCTTTGTTGAATTTGTTGAACGCGGTGAAACCTCTGGCCCAGAGATAACAGAGATTGCTCGCCAGTACCTCAAGCCAATTATTAATGCAGATGTAGACACCTTGGTTTTGGGCTGCACGCACTACCCGCTTCTCACCGGTGTCATCTCATATGTGGTGGGCAACGGTGTCTCACTAGTATCTAGCGCTGAAGAGACAGCCAAAGATCTCTACCGAACACTTGTCGAGACAGATCAACTACGCAGTACAACGGCAGGGCCGGCCGACCATAAATTCCTGGCAACCGGCGATGCTAAAAGTTTTGAAGTTCTCGCACGTAGATTCTTAGGGCCAGAAGTTGGCCACGTTCTCCATCAAGATCTTCCATAGCAGCCAAAGAAAAACTAGATAACTACAAGTAAACGAGGAAACATGACACGCATCGACGGACGCACCAACCATGACCTACGCGCTATCAAGATCACTCGCGGTTGGTTAGATCATGCCGAAGGATCTGTTCTTGTTGAATTCGGAAAGACACGCGTTCTCTGTGTTGCAACATTTACACCCGGTGTGCCACGTTGGTTGAAAGATTCAGGAAAGGGTTGGGTCACCTCTGAGTATTCAATGCTTCCACGTGCAACACATACACGTTCGGATCGTGAATCAGTTAAGGGAAAGTTAGGCGGTCGCACACAAGAGATTTCACGACTAATCGGTCGCTCACTTCGTGGGATCGTCGACGTTGCCCAACTTGGTGAAAATACAATTGTGATTGATTGCGATGTACTACAAGCCGATGGTGGAACCCGTACCGCTGCAATCACCGGAGCTTACGTTGCTCTTGCAGATGCAATCTCCTGGGCACAACAGCAGGGTCACATCAAAGCAGGTGCAAAGCCACTTGTAGATTCTGTTGCTGCAGTGAGTGTTGGAATTATCGACGGCGTCCCATTGTTAGATCTCTGCTACGAGGAAGATGTGCGAGCCGAGACAGATATGAACGTTGTCTGCAGCGGTGATGGTCGCTTCATCGAAGTACAAGGAACTGCTGAAGGTGCTCCATTTGATCGTGCACTCCTTGATTCTCTTCTTGATTTAGCTCTTGCAGGATGTGCTGATCTGACAACTCTGCAGAAGAACGCTCTCGCACAGTAGTTCCTGATTCAATGAAGAAACTTTTACTCGCAACGCGAAACAAAGGAAAAATCGAAGAGTTTCATCGCATTCTTGAAGAGGTAATACCAGGAGAGATCGAACTTGTGGGGTTAGATCACTTCCCAGATCTACCTGATGTTGAGGAGACTGGGGCAACCTTTGAAGAAAACGCTCTCTTAAAGGCGCGCCAGATGTCTGCCGCCACTGGTCTTCCAGCAATTTCAGATGACAGTGGACTCTGCGTTGACGCCCTTGGTGGAGATCCCGGGATTTTCTCTGCGCGCTGGGCCGGAGTTCACGGAGACGATGAAGCAAATCTCCAAAAAGTTTTAGATCAGATGAAAGGTGTGCAGGGTGAAGATCGCTCTGCATACTTCATCTGCGTTGCAGCCCTTGCTCTTCCTGATGGGCGAAGCCATTGTGAAGAGGGAAGATTTCTTGGCAGATTGCTCGATCACCCCGTGGGTGAGAATGGATTTGGATACGATCCTATTTTTTCTCCACTTGGGTACTCGATTTCAAGTGCGCAGATGAGCGCACAAGAGAAGGATGCAATGAGTCACCGCGGAAAAGCGCTTCGGGCAATCGCCCCGCATGTAAGAACAATGGTGGTGGGGCTAGGCTAAACTTAGTTCACCCGAAGCAAGGAGTGATTGTGGCCGTCAAGAAGAAACCTGCTGCCAAGAAGGCAGCCGCAAAGAAGAGCGCAGTGAAGAAGACTGCAGCCAAGAAGTCAACCGCTAAGAAGTCAGCAGTAAAGAAGTCATCTGCTGCATCATCGGTAGTTATTCCTCCAGTTCCATCCACTTCAACACTTGGAGCAGCACGTGTTGATGTGACATCAACTCCAAAGCCTGTAACAAAGAGCGCTGCAGCACCTGCAGCCAAGCCATCTGCTGCTCCTAAACAAGGTGCATCAGGCAAGGTTCTTACAGCAATTATCGTTGGAATTATCCTGCTCGCTGTTGTCGTCATTACACGTCCAGATAGTGATGGAGATGATGCAGCGCCTGCACCTGCTCCTTCAGCATCTGCATCAGCGATGCCATCTGAAGAGCCATCAGTGGAGCCAAGTGCTTCAGCAACTTCGGCTCCGGTTGCCGCAGTCGAAGGGCCTAAGGCAATTGGAAATTGGAAAGATGCTGCAAAGACAATCATGACAATTTCTTGGAAAGCTCCAGCTGCAACGGATGGACTTACAGGATACAAAGTTGAAATTCGCGTTAATCGCGGAGATTGGGTTGTTAAGTCAGAAGTTCCAGCCGATCAACTTTCAGTAGATTTCACCAAGGGCGATACAACTGGTGAGACTTCATTTCGAGTTTCATCTGTCTACTCTGATGGACAAGAAGCCGTTGGCAACACCTTCGGATTTTCCGGAGTCTTTGCTTAGACAATATTAAATAAAAAACCCGCACCGACTTGGTGCGGGTTTTTTATTTGAGTGCCGAATCTATCGCCATGACGTATGCGCTTGCACCTGTTGGTACAAGGTGTACGCCATCAGGTGCGAAATATTCTGGGTGCCCCGCCGATATTGAATTCCAATCGACTACTCGAATATTTGGAAATTCACTTGCAATATCTTCAATCAAAGAATTATTAGCATCTCGATAAGGTCGCGGAACCGCTGTGTTTACAACAACAACACGAGGGTTCTCTCTTACAAGTTCAAAAATCTCTCGCACTGTAGATTCTGCAAGTAGATCGTTATTTCCAAGGTCTAATACAACATTAGCTCCAATAGCTTTCTCTAAGTCCCGCTTCATCTCGGCCAGCAACTCAATTGAACCTCTGCCCACGCGCGCATTCACGACAACAAGGGGTCTAATCTCGGCCAGGGCCACACGAATGCCAAGAATCACTGAATCTCCTGTAAGCCAGATTGTCTGGTTAGGCGCGGTATCAACTAATAACGAACTATTAACTTCAGGATTTACTTCAAGGGATTCCTTAAATTCGCGGGCCTTTCGATCACTTGAAATCACTGCATGTGCAGAAAGTGCCGATAGAGACAAACTCACGATTGCAATCGATGAGATGACAGATATCTTTTGGCGTTTACGGACAGTAGCTGTTCGATATTTCATTCCCTTAAACCAGTACTCAACTGCGCCGCTTCGTATTGGAAGTTCAACTAATTTCAGTGAGATATCGGCAAGAGCCAGCACCACAAGAATGCGTAACGCAATCAGTGCCCAATCATCTCCATCAATATCTACCTGTGGGCGAGTAATTTGAAAGATAACCCAGTGCCACAAGTAGATGGCATATGAACGTTCGCCGATCCAGAGAAGAATGCGATTATTTAGAATCGGAGCAAAGCGAGATGCCGGATGAACAATCGAGGTAATAATGGCAACTCCAAAGATCGCAGCAAGTGGAAATGCAATCTTGTATGCAGTTGGTGAGCTTTCATCAATCAGTAAGAATGCTGCAAGAATTCCAACAAGACCAAATACACCGATGAAATCGATGAAGTTCTGCGCTCGCTCAGAGACTTCGCTCTTAAAGTTCTGTGGAATCCAACTAACAGCCAAGGCAGAGCCTAAGAACAATCCGATGCTGTGGGTATCTGTTCCGAAGTAGATGTGGCTGACTTCACTGGAGGCATCAAGCTGGAGCGAGACATAGAAGAGAACTGCGCCAGAGATCAGCGCGATTGCAAGTGCTGCCACTGGAATGACCTTCTTGCCAAAGCGCTTAAGAATTAAAAGCAACAAGACCGGCCAGATGAGATAGAACTGCGCCTCCACCGCAAGCGACCAAGTATGTTGCAATAGCGGGGGCCGTCCGATCGCCTCAAAGTAATCCTGCTCTTTAAAAACCAACCACCAGTTCATCGTTCCAGTGAGCGAAAAGATCACATCCGAGAGAAAACGTCGAACCGAATCCTGGGCCCAGATCGTGATGTAGAAAGCGGTCACCACTATCATAAAAATCATTGGTGGAAGAAGGCGACGTGCTCTCGCTTTATAGAACCCACGGAGATCAAGACCACCACTGCGTGCAATTGAATCAAGAAGTAAACGAGTAATTACATATCCTGAGATAACAAAGAAGAGATCGACGCCGAGGAAGCCGCCCGGTATCCAAGAAAAACCTAAGTGATAGAAAATTACGGCAGTGACAGCAATTGCGCGAAGGCCATCAATGGCAGGGATGTGTTGGATACCGCGCTTGGTAGCCATGTTAATTAACGACGCTTAGCTGGAGTTTTCTTTGCACTCTTCTTTGTTGCGCTCTTCTTCTGTGTGCTTTTCTTTTGAGGCGCTTCGAGTGCTGGCTTGGTGCGTTGGCTTACAACCTTCTTTGGTGTTTGCGGAAGTAGGCCACCATCGGTTGTTAAATTCTCACTCACCTTTTTTTGCAAATCATTGAGCCGTGCAAAGGCTGTCTCAAGGCTTGCTCGTCCTTGTGCGATCGCAGTCTCTGCAGCGTTGAGAGATTGTGTCTGAATTCGGTTGAGGCGCTCTGCCTCTGACATCACTTGTGAAAGCCACTGGCGATATTCAATAACTTCTGTCTGTGCCTCAGAGATCATGCGTTCACCTTCACGGCGAGCAGCCAGCGCTAACGCTGTGACTTCGCGCCGTTTTTCATCAAAGAGAGCTTCGGCATCGGCCTTTGCCTGCGAAACTATCTCTGCCGCTTCACTTTCGGCGGTTGTAATGTATTTGCGTCCTCGAGCTTCGGCTCCTGAAAGAAGCGCACGAGCCTTTGTTTCCGCCGCCTCCAGAGTTTCACGAGCACTTTTACTTGCCTCGCTGACCAATCGCTCTGAAGATGCAAATGCTTTCTGCTCACGAGCTTGGGCAGATTTGATCATTGTCATCGCAGTTTCAGTTGCGAGAATTTCAAACTCTTCTTTACTCAAGGAAGTGATGTCGCGGCGTGAGCGGAGATCAGAAAGTTGGGCTTCCAGTTCGCGGATACGTTCCACAGAATTCTGTGTCGACGTTTCACCCTCTTTGAAACCTACCCAGTTAAGGAAGGTGCTCTTCTCATTTGCCATGGCCATAGATTAGGGCACGACAAGAGATCTCCAAAAGTGAGGGAGAGGGTGATCAAAGGCCACCCACGCGCTCAATTGCGATAGATTGCGAAAGAGATCGCCAGATACTGCGATATCCAGGCGGCCAAGACGAAGAGATGGAAGAGCTCGTGGAAGCCGAAGTACTTTGCATCTGCCCCAGGTTTTTTGAGGGCATAGAAGATTGCACCGACTGAGTAGAGAAGTCCACCAACGAGAATCGGAATCAGAACCCAAAGCCCACCCTCTTTATAAAGCTGTGGTGTGTAGAAAACTGCGACCCAGCCAAGGGCGAGATAGTTAATGACATAGAGCCATCGTGGGGCACCTACCCAGAAGACTCGCATTGCCACACCCAGCAGCGCGCCGACCCACACGACGCTCAGACAGATTGTGCGATCCATACCTTCAAGGAGGGTCATTGCAAACGGGGTGTATGAGCCTGCAATAAGGAGGTTGATATTTGCGTGATCCCAACGGCGCCAGATCTGCTTCTTTTTTGGAGACCATGGGACTCGGTGATAGATGGCCGAGACGCTATAGAGGGTGATCGCGGTGATCGAATAGAGTGCGACGGCGAATTTGAGCGATTCTTCACTCAAAATAAAGAGAACCAGCGATGCAATGATCACCGCTGGCGTGGCCCCCAAGTGAAACCAGCCGCGTAGCTTTGGGGGAGCTATTGGCGTTGGATTTTCAATCTCTGGAGCGCTCATGTCTTAACGATACGCGCATCGTTCCCTCATGGAAGGGCAGCTCGAAGGGCCTCTTCCCACGCTCAAATTAGAAAAAGAGTCTAGAAAATCTTGGAAAAATCGTCTTTAAGTAGGTGCAAATTGCTGGCAACAGGTTCACACTCTTACCTATCGAGTACCGGTGATGTTCCTCGAGGACGGCACCGCTTACTTGATTTCACGGGCCGCCCGGTCCGCGGAGTTCAAGAAAACGCCCCACGGAGGATGTTTTACATGGTAACTCTCAATCAAGATCAATGGAACCTTGTCTACAACGTATTCTCGTTCGGACTTATTTCCATGCTCGCATGCACTGTGTACACACTCGTTTCACAGTCACGCGTTTTGCCTAAGTACCGCAATGCTCTCGTAATGTCATCGATGGTTACATTCATCGCTGGATACCACTACTGGAGAATCTTCAACTCATTCAGCGAATCATCTGACATGATGAAGGTAAATATTTCAGGAGCTGAAGGCTCATTCAACGAGGCATATCGCTACGTTGACTGGCTACTTACTGTGCCACTACTTCTCGTTGAAGTAATCGCAGTACTTGCTCTCGCAAAGGAAGTTTCAAAGTCACTGATCATGCGTCTTGTTCCAGCATCAGCTGCAATGATCGCACTTGGATACCCAGGTGAAATCTCAACTGATCAGAACACACAGGTCATCTACGGTGTTCTTTCAACACTTCCATTCCTCTACATTCTCTATGTCCTATTCGTAGAGCTAACTAAGTCCCTTGACCGTCAGCCAGCAGGAGTTGCAGACACTGTAAAGCGTCTACGCCTTCTCCTCATTGCTACATGGGGCGTATACCCAATTTCATACATTCTTGGAATGGGCGCTGGAGATCCAACAGCAGACCAGTTCGTTGGAGTACAGGTTGGATACACAATCGCAGATATATTGGCGAAGTGCGTATTCGGTCTCACAATCCTCAAGATCGCACGTATGAAGTCACATGCTGAAGGAATGGCTGCAGATCACTAATCTGAGGCTCTTCTTCAAGAAGTAGTTAGTAGGTAAGGGTGGGCGCGAAAGCGCTCACCCTTACTTTTTCTCCCCATTAAATATAAGATCGCCCAATGACTACACATCGCTCACCGATATTTGCCCTCTCCGATTCCTATGTTGAAAAGGCTGCCCGCCTGAGTCCAATGGCCTCAACATATTTAGGAATGACCGAACTCAACGATCAACTCGATGATTTCTCGATTGCGGGGATGAATGTCTCAGCAGAGCTAACTCGAGCAACACTTGCGCAACTATCAACTCTTGAACCAATTGATGAGATCGATCGTGTAGCAAAGTCAGTCATGGTTGAGCGCCTGACTTCAAGCCTTGATCTCCATGATTCTTTTGAATCACACCTCTCCTTTAACGTTCTTACCTCTCCACCGGCTGATATTCGCCAAGTTTTTGAGATGATGCCAAAAGAGAGCGCAGCAGATTTCGATAACATTGCAAAGCGTCTGTTAGCCGTTGATAAAGCCCACCTGAGTTGGATTTCAACGATCGATACCTTAGCTAAAAAGGGTAAGACTGTTGCCCAGAGACAGATCGATGGAATCGCAAAGCAACTCGAAGGTTATGCAGATGGTGGTTATGCCGGAATGGCCAAGACCTTTGATCCAGATGGAAAGTATCCTGCGATTCACGAAGGAGCTAAAGCTGCTGCTGCATCTGCTGCAGAGACCGCCAGGTATTTGCGTGGAACATATATGGCACTTGCAACACCAAATGATGCAGTTGGGGCAGAGCGTTATGCAGTTTGGGCTCGTTACTACACCGGTGCAAACCTCGATCTTCGTGAAACGTACGAGTGGGGCTTAAGAGATCTTGCTGAAATCAATGAGCGCATGTGGAAGGTTGCAGCAAAGATCAAGCCAGATGCAAAGACTCTTCGTGAAGTTGCAGATTACTTAGATAACGCACCTGAATATAAGATCCACGGAAAAGAAGCGATTATCAAGAAGCTTCTCGATTTCACACAAGCTGCTGTTGCTCAGATGGATGGCACCCACTTTGATATTGATGATCGCATGAAGTTCTGTGATGCGCGTATTGCTCCTGAGGGAAGCGCATCGGCTCCTTACTACATGCCACCTAGCGAAGATTTGTCACGACCAGGAACAACCTGGCTTCCACTACTTGGTAAAGATGAAGTCAGTTGGTGGCACCTTGCATCAACGTGGTACCACGAAGCTGTTCCGGGTCATCACTTGCAGATTGCAACATCGGTTATTGAACGCGAGCGCCTCTCGCGCTTCCAGCGTTTTGGTGCATGGATCAGCGGTTATGGTGAAGGTTGGGCGCTATATGCAGAGCGATTCATGGATGACCTTGGTGCATTTGATGAACCAGGTATTGAGATGGGATTCCTTTCAGCACAAGCCTTGCGCGCAACTCGTATCGTGATTGATATCGGAATGCACCTTGGATACACCGATGAAAACGGTCGTGTATGGGATGCAGTCTCAGGTCGCGAAGCGTTGATGAATAAGGCTCTTCTCGATGAGCACCATGCAACAAGTGAGACCGATCGTTACCTTGGATGGCCAGGACAGGCAATCTCTTACAAGGTGGGAGAGCGTGAATGGATTGCAGCTCGTGAGAATGCAAAGAAGCGTCTTGGCGCAGAGTTCTCATTGAAGAAGTTCCATGCTCA
>JBJTKU010000103.1:0-18377 GCA_046096605.1 Candidatus Planktophila sp.
CATTGGAATTTTGGGTCAAGGAGTACTCGGTGGAATTACTGTTCTCACCGATCTACACCCACTACCTGTCGCTGGACATTTAATTCTCTCCATTATTTTGATTGCCGGTGCTACCTCAATTTATTCGCGTCGGCATGCGCACATTGAAAAGAGAACAGCACCTACTCCGACTATTTCGATACTCTCGCAGGTACACATTTTTACCGCCTTTGTAGTCATTGTTTTAGGAACGCTCGTCACCGGCAGCGGTCCACATGCTGGAGATGAGAAAGCTCGGCGCTTTGGCTTTGATATTCAAACTGTTGCCTGGATTCATGCCGATGTAGTTATTTTCCTCATGGGTGTGACTGTTGCCCTATTGGTCACTGCATCCCTTGGGCAATCGACCAAGAGGGCTATTTATATTTTCCTCGGAATATCACTTGCCCAAGGCGCAATCGGCTACACCCAATATTTCACCGGAATTCCAGAAGCACTCGTCGCTGCACATTTAGCCGGTGCCACGATATTTTGGATTGCAGCCTGGCGAATCAGACTATCAATTGTTCGCTCATCACAGAAGGAGAGAGATCGATCATGACAACACTGGCCAACTGGAGCCCGCTCGATGACCGCGCGATTGCATATGCACGTGCATTAGCAATGGATGCCGTACAGAAGGTTGGAAATGGCCATCCTGGTACCGCGATGGCGCTGGCTCCTGCTGCCTACGCTCTCTTCCAACGTCACCTAGTTCATGATCCTGCGGATCCAACATGGATTGGCCGCGATCGATTCATTCTCTCGTGTGGACACTCATCGATGACTCTCTACACACAATTATTCTTTAGCGGCTATAGCTTGACGATGAAAGATCTACAAGAGTTTCGCACGCAAGGATCACTGACTCCAGGACACCCCGAATATGGCCACACAGCAGGCGTTGAGATGACAACTGGTCCATTAGGTGCGGGAGTTGCAACAGCAGTTGGTTTTGCAATGGCAGCACGTTATGAACGCGGATTACTAGATCCTGATGCCCCTGTTGGAACTTCCCTCTTCGATCACTCGATATGGGTGATCTGCTCTGATGGAGATCTTCAAGAAGGTGTCAGCGCTGAAGCATCATCACTGGCCGGAACACAAGCACTGGGTAACCTCAATGTTATTTATGACGATAACCGCATTTCGATCGAGGGCGATACACATGTCTCCTTTACCGAGGATGTATCAGCGCGCTATCGTGCCTACGGGTGGGATGTCATCGAAGTCTCCACGTTGGCTGATGGAAACGTGGATCTTGTTGCACTTGATGCCGCGATGGTTGCAGCCAAAACGCAGCTATCTAAGCCAACCTTGATTCGAATGAAATCTGTCATTGCTTGGCCAGCTCCTAAGTTGCGCAACACAGCCAAATCTCATGGTTCAGCACTTGGTGATGAAGAGATTGCGGCAACAAAAGTTGAGTTAGGGCTTAATCCAGATGAGAAGTTTGCAATGCCTGAAGAAGTCCTCGCTCATATTCGTTTAGTCAAAGATCGGGGCGCTACCGTTCGCAAGGCATGGGATGCCCGTTTTGCTAAGTGGAAATCTGCGCACCCAGATAAGGCAGCTCTTCTTGATCGTTTAATGAAAAAAGAACTTCCTGCAGAGTGGGAGTCCTCACTTCCTGTCTTTGAGGCAGGTAAAGATATTGCGACTCGCGCCGCATCCGGGAAAGTGATTAATGCAATCGCAGAGGTTCTCCCCGAATTCTGGGGCGGATCTGCTGACCTTGCCGAAAGCAATAACACAACAATCGAAGGCGGAGATTCATTCTTGCCGGCATCCAGTGGCATGAAAAACGCAAACCCTTACGGTCGCATCATCCACTTTGGTATTCGCGAACATGCGATGGGTTCAATTCTTAATGGAATAACTTTGCATGGGCTTTCTCTTACCTTTGGCGGCACCTTCGCAGTCTTCAGCGATTACATGCGTCCAGCGGTTCGTCTTGCCGCATTGATGAATATTCCAACCATCTTTGTCTGGACCCACGATTCGATCGGTCTTGGCGAAGATGGACCCACGCACCAACCAATCGAACATTTGGCCGCGCTGCGCGCGATTCCAAATTTCGCAACCATTCGCCCCGCAGATGCCAACGAGGTAGCGCAAGCTTGGAAATCAATCCTTCGTCGCCAAGGCCCTGCAGGAATCTTGCTTAGTCGCCAGAACCTTCCAGTCTTTGATCGATCAACATATGGCTCAGCCACAGGCGTTGATAAGGGTGCATACATTCTGGTTGCCGCACCAAAAGCACCAGAAGTTGTTCTGATTGCAACTGGCTCAGAGGTCAGTCTTGCCGTGAAGAGCGCTGAGGTGCTCAACGCCGAAGGAATTGCAACACAAGTAGTAAGCGCACCCTGTCTTGAATGGTTTGCCCAAGAAAGTGAGAGTTATCGCCAGAGCGTTATCCCGAACACCGCTCTTCGAGTCAGCATCGAGGCAGGTATCGCACAAGGATGGCGCGAGTACGTCGGAGATTCAGGAGTCATCATCAGCTTGGATCATTACGGTGCATCAGCATCGGCATCGCAACTCTTTACCGAATTCGGATTCTCTGTAGAAAATGTCGTAGCCAAAGTGAAGGCGGCACGTTAATGAAGCATCAGGAAATTCTCGCTGCAGGAACATCTATCTGGCTTGATGATCTCTCTCGTTCAAAGCTGACTGGAACTGATCGCCATAGCTTGCCGCATCGCATTGCAGTTGACGGCGTGCGCGGAGTAACAACGAATCCAAGCATCTTCGGAGCGGCAATCACAGGTGCAGATGAGTACGCATCCGATATCGCTTCTCTATCTGGAAAAACAGTTGAGGAAGTCGTTCGTACTTTAACCACAGATGATGTTCGCGTTGCGTGCGATCTCTTTGCTGCGATCTATCAGGAGAGCAAGGGCGTTGATGGGCGTGTGAGTATCGAGGTAGATCCTCGTCTTGCACATAAAACTCATGAGACCATCAACGAGGGTGTTGCTCTCTACACCCTTGTTAATCGCCCAAATGTGATGATTAAGGTTCCGGCAACTAAGGCAGGGCTTCCTGCAATTACCGCCCTTATCGCAGCAGGGATTAGTGTCAATGTCACGTTGATCTTCTCTCTCCAGCGTTATAGCGAAGTTATTGATGCATTTATCGCTGGTATTGCACAGGCAAAAGTTGCCGGGAAAGATCTTTCCACAATTCATTCTGTCGCCTCTTTCTTTATCTCTCGCATCGATAGCGCAGTTGACAAAGAGTTGAAGGCGATTGGAAATCATGATCTCCTTGGAAAAATTGCAATTGCAAATGCTCATCGTGCTTATGCATTATTCCTTGACAAATTTAGCCGTCCAGAGTGGAAAACTCTTGAATCCGCGGGTGCTCGTGTACAACGTCCGCTCTGGGCTTCAACTGGCGTGAAGGATCCTGCCTACGCAGACACTCTCTATGTAGATGAGCTTGTGGCTCCAAATACTGTGAACACAATGCCGCAATCAACACTTGATGCCGTACTAGATCACGGAGTACTCAAGATTGATGCAGTGACAGCACACGTGGATGACGCCGCTAAGACTTTGGACGCACTTGCAAAGACGGGAATCTCACTAGATGCAATCACAGATCATCTGGAAGCAGATGGTGTGAAGAAATTTGAAGAGGCATGGACATCTCTCTTGGCCGATGTATCTAAGGTAATGAATTCATGAAACTTTCGGGTGTATCGCTATCGCGCATCGATCGTTCTACTGATCTCTATAAGAAACTTGAAGAGGTACACAAAAAGATTGCAGTAAAGGATCCAAACACTTGGGGGCCAGAGGCAGCCGCGGAAGCCGCGATTAGACTGAATTGGGTCGATCTCCCTGAAACTTCTCGCTCTCTTTTGGTGGAAATAGATGCTCTGACTGCTCGATTTCGTCATATCAAGACAATTGTGCTCGCTGGAATGGGTGGCTCATCACTTGCGCCCGAAGTAATCGCTGCAACATTTGGATGTGAGCTCTTTATCCTCGACTCCACTGATCCGAATTACCTAGCCCATGTCATCAATGGTGATTTAGCTTCAACTTTGGTTGTTGTCTCTTCTAAATCAGGATCAACCATTGAAACATCATCTGCTCGGGCGGCATTTGCTGCAGCCTTTGCTAGCGCTGGTCTACTCATACAAGAGCATATGGTTGTTGTGACAGACCCAGGATCGCCTTTAGATCAGGATGCGCGTCAGCAAGGGATATCTGTTATTAATGCCGACCCACATGTTGGCGGCAGATTTAGCGCACTGAGTGCTTTCGGTTTAGTGCCAAGTGCTTTGGCCGGAGTTGATATCTCACTGCTTCTTGATGCCGCAATGGATTGTAAGCGCAGATTTATTACAAATCCGCAATTAGTGATCGATGTCGCTTGGCTTCTGACAACACAGACAGAGCAGTACATAGCTTTTATCGATGCAGGTTCAGGGCTACCTGGATTATCAGATTGGATTGAACAGCTCGTAGCCGAATCAACCGGTAAATCAGGCGTTGGTCGACTTCCGATTGCAGTGGAAGGAATTGATGGTGCTTCGACAGGAGGAGCATTTACTGTTGCATTCTCAGAGTGCGCTGCAGATCTTGTGGTGCAGGGTGAAATCGGCGAACACTTTATTTTCTGGGAATGGGTGACAGCCCTCATTGGTGCCGCCCTTGAGATTGATCCATTTAATCAACCAAATGTCACCGAGGCTAAAAATGCTACCTCTACTCTCTTGAGAGAGTGGGGCGGAGTACTTCCACAATTTACCCCTGATCACACTGATGGCGCTGTTGAGATCTTTGGCGAAAACCTCACTTTGCAAGAATCTCTTCAGAATTTCTGTGACCATGTTGCAGATGATGGATATATCTCAATCCATGCCTACCTTGATCGGCGAGATGATGCAGCCCTTGTAGAACTTCGAAAAATACTTTCTGACAAGACTGGTAGACCTGTCACTTTCGGATGGGGTCCGCGCTTTCTGCATTCCACTGGACAGTTCCACAAAGGTGGTCAGCAAAATGGATCATTCCTACAAATTACCGGAGCAACATCAACTGATTTCGACATTCCTGGAAGTGGATTTTCCTTTACCACCTTGTTGATGGCACAGGCTCTTGGCGACAACCGAGCGCTTACCCAAAGAAAATTCCCGCTCCTACGTCTTCATTGCAAAGAACGTAGTGCGGGAATCTTGCAAATCCTCGATGTTGCTAAAGGGCTATAAATTAATCTTCGCCGCGTAGCTTTTTGAGTGCATCTTCAAGAATTTTTGCACCCTCTGCATCTGTGCGACGCTCTTTTACATAAGCCAAGTGTGTCTTGTAAGGAACGTTGACGACTGCACTCGGCGGATTATTGCGATCGCGCCCTGCTGGCAGACCGCACTTAGGGCAATCCCATTCGGCTGGAATAACGACAGTCTCTTCTACTGCAAAGGATGGACGAACTTCATGGCCGTTTGCGCACCAGTATGAGACTGTTGCGCGTTCAATCTGATCTCCGCGCTCGGCTTCACCCATAGGGCCTGCGCCGACACGGCTTCCGCGAATTGCACTAACCATTTACGCACCTTTCAAAACAAGTGAGAGTGCGACAACCCCAGCAAACCAGAGTCCTCCAACGACAATTGTGATGCGATCGAGGTTACGCTCAACCACGGAGGAGCCACCGTAATTGGATGAGATGCCACCGCCAAAGAGATCTGAAAGTCCTGCGCCTTTTCCTTTATGGAGAAGTACAAGAAGGATCATCAACACGCTGGTGATGATGAGAAAGATTGATAGTCCCAGGGCCATTGCCACGCTCCTTACTTCGTAGAGGGCAAGGATACTAGATTTCGGGGAGAAATCCTTACCCTAGTCTGCACGCTAGAGTCAAAGTCACTGCTGATCTTGGGCGTAGAACTTGACAATCTTGGCCAACTCTTCGGGATCAAGACTTGCTCCCCCAATGAGAGCCCCATCTACATCAGATTGCTTCATGATCTCAACAACATTGGATGATTTAACCGAGCCACCATAGAGGATGCGCATTGCGGCTGCAATTTCAGGTGAACCGATTGCTGCAATCTCTTCTCTGATTGCGCCACACACTTCTTGTGCATCTTCTGGAGTTGCTGTTTTTCCAGTACCAATTGCCCACACTGGCTCGTAAGCGATAACGATTTTCTTTAACTCAGGCTTTGTAACTCCTTCGAGGCCCGCGCGTATTTGGCGGATCACATGGGAAACGTGAGTTCCGGACTCACGAATGGAGAGCTCTTCTCCTACACAGAAAATTGGAGTGAGCTCATTTGCAAGGGCTGCCTTAATCTTCTTATTAACAAGTGCATCGTCTTCTTTGTGGATCGAGCGTCGCTCTGAATGTCCGATGATGACAAAGGTGCAGCCAAGTTTTTTAAGCATCGACCCTGCGATATCGCCGGTGAATGCTCCGCCTGACTCAGGCGAGAGATCTTGTGCACCGTAGAGAAGTCGCAAACGATCTCCATCTATCAGGGTTTGAATCGAGCGAATATCTGTAAAGGGAGGGGTGATAGCGATATCGACTTCATCATAATCTTTATCGGAAAGTGAATAGACAAGCTTCTGCGCAACGGCGATCGCCTCGAGGTGATTGAGGTTCATCTTCCAATTGCCTGCCATTAGTGGCTTACGCATGTGAATCTCCCTTTACTATCAAGTACGACGATGAGTTGAGTGTAATATTTAAAGATCGAGCGCGCGCAGACCCGGTAGCTCTTTACCCTCTAGATATTCAAGGGAAGCGCCACCACCCGTTGAGATATATCCAAAATCGGTATCGGCAAAGCCGAGTGCACGAACAGCAGCTGCAGAATCTCCTCCGCCGACTACCGAAATTCCGGCAACCTTAGTCAGAGCCTTTGCAACAACTTTTGTGCCGTGGGCAAAATTAGGAAATTCAAAGACACCCATAGGCCCATTCCAGAATACTGTCTGGCAGCTTTCGATCGCGGCAGCAAATGTGGCGGCAGATTCAGGACCAATATCTAGACCCATCTGATCTGCCGGAATTGAATCGGCAGAGACAGTAGTGGCGGGGGCATCGATATTAAATTCTGGAGCAACGACAATATCGGTGGGAAGAATCAACTTAACGCCAGAACTTTCAGCTTTTGCGATGAGCTCTCTGACAGTTGGAATGAGATCGTTTTCAACAAGTGATCTTCCAATCTCTTTACCTTGCGCTGCAAGGAAGGTAAAGACCATTCCCCCACCAATGGCCATCACATCAACTTTGGTAAGAAGATTAGAGATCACGCCAATCTTGTCAGACACCTTAGCTCCGCCAAGAACGACGCCGTACGGACGTGCAGGATCGATAGTCAACTTCTTCAAGATTTCAACCTCTGCGCTGACAAGTGTTCCGGCCGCATGTGGCAGAAGCTGAGGCAGATCGTAGACAGATGCATGTTTGCGATGAACGGCACCGAAGCCATCGCCTACGTATACATCAGCAAGTGAAGCTAACTCTTTGGCAAGAACCTGGCGCTCTGACTCATCTTTCGAAGTCTCTGCTGCGCTATAGCGGATATTTTCCAGCAGAAGAATCTCTCCCGCCTTCAGACCAGATGCTGCGGCACTGACCTTTTCTCCAATGATTTCACCGAGGAAAATTACAGGCGTTGCAAGAAGTTCTGAGAGACGTTGTGCAATGGGCGCTAGTGAAAGCTCTGGCTTAGCCTCGCCTTTGGGGCGACCTAAATGAGCTGCAATGACAAGACTGGCACCTGCTGCAAGTAAGAACTTGATGGTAGGAAGCGAAGCCTTAATACGTCCATCATCTGTTATAGCGCCATCTTTCAATGGAACATTGAGATCACAGCGAAGAAAGACTCGCTTTCCTGCCAGATCAAGATCTTGCAATGACATTAGAGCGACTTACCGACCAGACCGACAAGATCAACGAGGCGGTTTGAATAGCCCCATTCGTTGTCATACCAACCAACGATCTTCACTTGATTTCCGATTACCTTTGTCAGGCCAGAATCGAAGATGCATGATGAAGGATCTGTGACGATATCTGAAGAAACGATTGGATCTTCTGTGTAGGAGAGGAATCCCTTGAGCGCGCCACTTGCAGCAGCCTTCATCGCTGCATTGATTTCAGTTGCTGTTGCTTCCTTTGCCAGTTCGACAGTGAGGTCTGTTGCAGAGCCTGTTGGAACCGGAACGCGCATTGCATAGCCATCGAGCTTGCCCTTGAGTTCTGGGAGAACGAGTGAAATTGCCTTTGCAGCACCAGTTGACGTTGGGATCATATTTGTCGCAGCAGCACGTGCACGGCGAAGATCTTTATGTGGGAAATCTAGAATGACCTGATCATTTGTATATGCATGAATTGTTGTCATCAATCCCTTAACGATGCCCCAGTTATCCTGGAGAACTTTAGCCATCGGTGCCAGACAGTTGGTGGTACATGATGCATTTGATATCACGTGATGGTTTGCTGGATCGTACTTCTCGTGGTTAACACCCATGACGATGGTGATGTCTTCATCTGTTGCTGGCGCTGAGATGATGACCTTCTTTGCACCGGCTGAGATGTGCTTCTTAGCATCTGCAGCCTTTGTGAAATGTCCGGTTGATTCAATGACGATATCTGCACCAACTGCGCCCCAAGGAAGGTTTGCTGGATCGCGATCTGCAAATACTTTGATGGTCTTTCCACCGACGGTCAATGTGTCTTCGGTATGAGTGACTTCAAGACCCAGGCGACCCAAGATTGAGTCGTACTTGAGAAGATGGGCAAGGGTTGCATTATCTGTGAGGTCGTTGATTGCAACGATATTGATATTTGGGTTGGTAAGGGCTGCGCGGAAGAAGTTGCGGCCAATGCGTCCAAAACCATTAATTCCAACATTAATCATGAGTAAACCTTTTCTAGAAAATGTAGTCGGCACACTATCTGCCACAGCACTGGGGTCTGGGGCCAACCTTATCAGGGGGCAGAGGCGGTTTCGGTGCTACTCAAAAGTACCCCTGATCACATCTGAAAAATTACGCGTGAAAAATTGATTTCCTACAGGATTTTTAAAATTTATTCGCCAAGCAGATCAGGAGATAAACCTGCTTCAGTATCTGGGATGCCAAGTTCGGCGGCGCGTTTATCTGCCATCGCCAACAATCTGCGGATACGTCCCGCTATCGCATCTTTGGTCATCGGTGGTGTAGCAAGTGATCCGAGTTCTTCAAGACTTGCCTGGCCATGGCTAATACGAAGTTCGCCCGCCTCTTTTAAGTGATCAGGAATTTCATCTCCCAGAATCTCCATCGCACGTTGCACGCGAGCTGCTGCAGCAACTGCAGCGCGAGCTGAGCGACGTAGATTTGCATCGTCAAAGTTGGCCAGACGATTAGCAGTGGCACGAACTTCTCTGCGCATGCGCCGTTCTTCCCATGCCAAGACACTTTCATGTGCACCTAGGCGAGTAAGAAGAACTCCGATTGCATCTCCATCACGGATAACCACACGATCAACGCCACGTACTTCTCGCGCTTTAGCAGCAATTCCTAATCTGCGAGCTGCACCGACTAGTGCAAGAGCGGCTTCAGGTCCCGGACAGGTAATTTCAAGTGAAGATGAACGACCTGGTTCAGTCAATGAACCGTGGGCAATAAAGGCACCTCTCCATGCAGCTTCTGCATCACAGATATTTGCTGACACAACTTGCGGTGGCAGACCGCGAATAGGTCGACCATTGCCATCGATCAAACCAGTTTGGCGAGCAAGTGCATCACCTGCCTCGATCACTCGGACAACATAGCGAGAACCTTTACGAAGTCCACTCGATGATAGGACAGCCAAGTCACTGTCGTGCCCGTAGATATCTGCAATATCTTTCTTGAGTCGGCGGGCGCTCTGCGAAGTATCTAGTTCGACTTCGATAACGACCTTGCCTGCGGCAATGTGTAGTCCGCCAGCAAAACGGAGCAGTGCTGAAACCTCGGCCTTGCGGCAACACGGACGAGTGACCGAGAGACGGCTGAGCTCATCTTTTACAGCTGCTGTCATTGCCATGGGGCTATCCAACCAAAGTTTTCTCTGCAATGTGTGCGAAAAGAGATGCTAATTTTTTCGTATCATGATGGATTATCTGGTCGGCAAGACGGAGATCCCGCACCAACAACTCTCCACCCTGGGTTGAAACTTTTTCACGGAGAAGTGTGGCCGATTGAGAATCCTCGATAAGTGATGTATCGGCAACGACGAAATCAAAGCTGAGCTCCGGGGCTAGCTTCTGCAAGGCATTCATGTGATCTAGTGCGCTACGCCCAGCAAATTCATCGCTCTCCGGATTATCAAGATTGAGGAGAAGAATTTTCTTGGCGCTACTTGCAATAAGAGCAGAGACTTGCTGTGGGACGAGAAGATGCGGTAGAACGCTTGAGATCCATGATCCAGGTCCCATCGTGATCCATTCTGCTTGTGCAATCGCATCAAGAGTTTCAAGCCGTGATGGTGGGTTATGCGGAATTAACGCCAGAGATTGAAATTGACCAGATGTTGTTGCAACTTCCTTCTGGCCACGAACAGTCTTCTCAACACCGCCATCAATAAATGTTGCTTGGATATCTAGCGGTTGACTTGCCATGGGAAGAACGCGTCCAACTACTTTGAGGAGGGCACCTACGCGATCGAGCCCAGCTACAGGGTCTTCATCACGATCCCAGAGAGCTGCAAGTAAGAGATTTCCAACAGCATGGCCGTTCAGTGGACCTTCACTAGTAAAGCGATACTGCATGATCTCTGCCCAGCTTCTTCCCCATTCATCATCTGCGCATAAGGCTGCAAGTGCCATTCGCAGATCTCCTGGAGGAAAGATTGGAAACTCATCACGCAATCGCCCACTTGAACCTCCGTTATCGGCAACTGTGACAACGGCGGTGATCTCTGATGTGATAGATCGAAGTGCGGTCAAGGTTGCAAATAATCCATGTCCTCCGCCGAGGGCGACAACGCGAGGTGAGACCATTTCCTACTCGCGTCCTACATCTCTATGCGTTGCATGGGCTGAAATTTCAAAGTCTGTGGCTACTTCGTCGAGTTGACGAGCAATTTCGCGCGCAATCGAGACGCTACGATGTTTACCGCCTGTGCAGCCAACTGCAATCGTGACAAAGCGCTTTCCCTCACGAAGATATCCTGGAATCATCGCAGTAATGACCGAGACATAACTTTCAACAAACTTTTGCACTCCATCACTTGCCAAGACTGTGTTAAAAACTTGTTCATCTAGTCCAGTGAGAGGTCGCAGCTCTGGAACCCAATGAGGGTTTGGAATAAAACGCGCATCAAGCACTAAGTCGGCATCTACGGGTATTCCATATTTATATCCAAATGAAAGAACATTGATGCGCATGGCATTGAGTGAACCAGGTGAAAAAATTTCTGCCACCCTTTTTTCGAGTTGATGAACATTGAGATTGCTCGAATCAATGACAATATCTGCCTGAGAACGCAATTCATCTAACTTGGAACGTTCGCGCGAGATTCCGTCAACTATGCGATCTTGGGCTTGCAGCGGGTGTGGTCTTCGCGTTGATTCAAAACGAGCAACCAAGCATTGATCGCTAGCGTCGAGAAAGAGCAATCTGAATTCAATCTTGTCGTCGCGAAGAGTGGTCAAGGATGCGCTGAGATCATCGAAAAACTTTCCACCACGAACATCGACCACGACGGCAACCGAGTCAAACTGCGCCGCTGTGGTCTGCGTAGCAAGCTGCGGCAGCAAGGCTGGTGGCAGATTATCAACCACATACCATCCGAGATCTTCAAGAGCGTGGGCCACGGTGGAACGTCCCGCGCCAGACATTCCAGTCAGGATTACGAGCTCTCGTGTACTCATGGCTACAGTCTGCCACCTACGTCAAGGATCTATCCACTGTTCTGAAAAACCTTATTTTTCTTTAATTTCGCCAGTCTCCATATCAACCCCAGCATGTATTGCACTCTCCCCCATATGAGAAAGATGCTCCCAAATAATCGTAGCTATCTTCTCTCCGATACCAGGAGTTGCGGCAATCTCCTCAATTGAAGCCTTACGTATGGCGCTCACAGAGCCGAATCGATCGAGAAGTGCTGCTCGACGAATGTGGCCAAGTTGTTCTATTTCATCTAGAACTGATTCAAGCATGACCTTTGATCGACGCGATCTATGAAATGTGATCGCAAAGCGGTGAGCCTCATCGCGAATGCGCTGCAAGAGATACATTCCTTCGCTAGTTCGCGGAAGGATTAAAGGGTCTTGGCTATGCGGCAACCATACTTCCTCAAGTCGTTTAGCCAATCCGCAAAGTGCAATATCTTCAATACCTAACTCTTCAATTGCCCTGGCAGCTGCAGCCACTTGAGGAGCCCCACCATCGACTACGATCAGTTGGGGCGGGTAAGAAAACTTTCCAAGACGTCCACCCGATTCATTAACTTCGCTCTGATCAACTTTACGATCTGCAAGCAATCGCTTGAGTCGCCGCGTAATAACTTGATGCATCGCACGAGTGTCATCGGTTGCCTCAGTAGTATCGATAATAAAGCGCCGATACTCGCTTTTCTTTGCAATGCCATCTTCAAAGACAACCATTGAGGCAACGACTGTGGTGCCAGAGATATTTGAGATATCAAAACATTCGATTCGTAACGGTGTGCGTGGCAGCTCAAGAACTTCTTCAAGTTCAATGAGAGCCTTCCCCGACACAGCAGCATCGTTTGCTCGCTTACTCAGGAATTGGATCAGGGCATAGTGCGCATTTCTTCCGACGGTCTCTAGCAGTTCAACCTTCTCCCCGCGCTGAGGAACCTTTATCGTCACTTTTCTTCCGCTCAGTGAAGTCAACCACTCCGTCAGCGCATTAATATCTGTCGGCTCTTGGTTCACGTGAATAATCGAAGGTATCTCTGTTGCTCCATCGCCATATATCGAAAATAGAAGAGATGCCCATTGATTTTCACCTTCGAGGGTTCGCTCCTGGTCGACGATCCACGATCGCGATCCTTTGATTGAACCCCTACGTACCATGAAGATTGATCCAGCGGCATGAAAGCCGTCCTCATGAATGGCTATAAAGTCGCCATCGAGATCATCAGAGAGGTTTCCCTGAGTAGATCGTTGGGCTTTTTCAAATGATTCAATCTGATCCCGAAGGCGGGCTGCTCGCTCGTACTCTTCTCGCGAAGCAGCAAGCTCCATTTCTGCCCGCATGGTTGGTAGGAGATCTTCCATCCCCGATTCCATAAAATCATTGAGTTTATTTGCTATCTCTTTATGTTCTTGCGCACTCACCCAATCCACGCACGGCGCTGCACACTTTCCGATATCTCCCAAGAGACATTGACGTTTGGTTCGTTGCGCACGCTGGAAATTTCCCGAACTACAAGAACGGACCGGGAATACTTTAAGGAGGACTTCATAGGTATTGCGTAGCGCCCAAGCATTCGTATATGGGCCAAAGTACTTAAGACCCGGACGCTTCTCTTTACGGGTGATAAAGATTCTTGGATATTCATCCTCGAGTGAGATTGCCAAATATGGATAGGACTTATCGTCCTTAAACTGCACGTTATAGGTTGGGTGATATTGCTTGATCCATGAAAATTCCAAGGCCAAAGCTTCAAGCTCAGTCTTTACAATCGTCCAATCAACTCGCACAGCTTCGTGAACCATTCGATAAGTCTTTTGTGCAAGATTTGATCCAAAGTATGTGCTCAATCGATTTTTTAGGTTCTTCGCCTTGCCAACATAGATAACTTTGTCGCTCTTGTTGTAAAAACGGTAGACACCTGGATCTTCTGGAATCTCTGAGGGGCGATATGAGGCCGGATCTGCCATGTTTACTTCTTCTTTATTGCAGTCTTCTTAAGTGATCTGTTGCTTTCTAAAATTTTGCCAAGGAATCGTCCTGTATAGCTTTCTTTAACCTTTGCAACATCTTCAGGCGTTCCAATAGCGACGACCTCGCCACCTCTAAATCCGCCTTCTGGGCCCATATCAATAACCCAATCAGAGCATTTAATGACATCTAAATTATGCTCGATCACAATTACTGTGTTACCTGAATCTACGAGACGGCTGAGAACTCCTAGGAGTTTGTTGACATCCTCGAAGTGAAGGCCGGTTGTTGGCTCGTCAAGAACGTAAATTGTGCGACCAGTAGAGCGTCGTTGTAGTTCAGTTGCGAGCTTGACACGCTGGGCCTCGCCGCCTGAGAGAGTTGGAGCCGATTGTCCAAGGCGGACATAACCTAAACCGACATCACATAGTGTCTTGAGAAAACGTGCGATCGTTGGAACTGATTCGAAGAACTCGTGAGCGATCTCAATTGGCATATCAAGAACTTCAGCAATTGTCTTTCCCTTGTAATGAACTTCCAGAGTTTCACGGTTGTATCGAGCACCATGGCACACCTCACATGGCACATACACATCTGGCAGAAAGTTCATTTCGATAGTGATCGTTCCGTCGCCAGTGCAGTTTTCGCATCGCCCACCCTTGACATTGAAACTAAATCGCCCTTGCTGGTAACCGCGAATCTTTGCTTCTGTTGTTTCTGCGAAGAGGGCTCGAATCTTGTCGAAAACGCCAGTGTATGTAGCAGGATTTGAGCGAGGAGTGCGGCCAATCGGCGATTGATCAACATGGACAACCTTGTCGAGCTGATCTATACCGGTAATGGTCTTATGGCGACCAGGAACAATCCTTGCCCCATTGAGCTTGTTTGCCAGAGTTGAATACAAGATGTCATTGACCAAGGTTGACTTACCAGAACCACTGACGCCTGTAACTGCGACAAATGTTCCAAGAGGAATCGAAACCTCTACATCTTTGAGGTTATTCTCCTTTGCACCCTTTACTACTAGTTGGCGCTTTGGATCAACTTGCCTACGACTTCGTGGAATTTCGATGGCGCGACGACCAGAAAGATAGGCCCCTGTAATCGAATCTTGTGAAGAGATGAGATCCTCATAGGAACCAGAGACAACAACCTTCCCCCCATGTTCGCCCGCACCTGGGCCGATATCGACAACCCAATCAGCGGTGCGAATGGTCTCTTCGTCGTGCTCAACAACTATAAGAGTGTTTCCTAGGTCGCGTAGCCGAGTGAGGGTTTCAATCAGTCGTCGATTGTCGCGCTGATGCAGGCCAATGCTGGGTTCATCCAATACATAGAGAACTCCAACTAAGCCCGACCCAATCTGGGTCGCCAAACGAATACGTTGCGCCTCACCGCCTGAAAGTGTCCCCGCTGGGCGATCTAGCGAAAGATAATCCAAACCAACATCGAGCAAAAATCCAAGACGGGCGTGAACCTCCTTCATGACGCGCTCTGCAATCTGAGCCTCGCGTTTTGAAAGTGAAATTTTCTTGAGGAAGGCCGCACATTGATCGATTGAGAGCTCACAGACTTGAGCAATATTCTTATCTCCAATAGTAACTGCAAGAACTTCTGGCTTTAATCGGGCTCCATTACATGCAGCACATGGAATTTGGCGCATATACGCCTCGTATTTATCTCGGCTGTAATCACTATCTGTCTCACTGTGGCGGCGATGGATGAAAGGGATGACTCCCTCAAAACCTGTTGTGTAATTTCGCGCTCCGTAGCGACCTTTGTAGCGCATTTGAATTTCGTATTCATAACCGTTAAGAATCGCATCTTGAGCTTTTACAGAGATTTTCTTCCACGGTACATCAAGTGAAAACTTAATATCTTTTGCAAGAGCTTCGAGTAAGCGGAGAAAATAATCTGCTGATTGACCACCTGACCAAGGTGCAATCGCTCCATCATTGATGCTAAGACCATCGTCGGGAATCACTAATTCTTCATCAACTTCGAGCTTGGTGCCGATACCCGTGCATTCCGGACACGCCCCAAAGGGTGAGTTAAAGGAGAATGAACGTGGTTCGAGCTCTTCAAAAGATAAATTGCAATCATGACAGGCTAGGTGCTCACTGTAGGTGTGAATTTTTTCTTGGCCATCCTTGGCTTCAACAAAATCTAAGATAACGATTCCACTAGAGAGTTTAAGGGCAGTTTCAATCGAATCGGTAAGTCGTGACTTTGACTCAGCTTTTGCTGTGAGGCGATCAATCACCACTTCAATGGTGTGCTTTTCTTGCTTCTTCAATTTAGGAGGTTCGGATAATGAAATGAGGTTCCCATCCACAATGGCACGTGAATATCCCTGCTTGACTAAATCATTAAAGAGATCGACAAACTCACCTTTGCGCTCACGGACAACTGGAGCTAAAACTTGAAATTTCGTTGTTGCGGGATATTCGAGAATCTGATCGACAATCTGCTGGGGACTTTGCCGAGATACTGGCTTTTTACATTGCGGGCAATGTGGTCGCCCTGCGCGGGCAAAGAGGAGACGAAGGTAGTCATAGACCTCAGTGATTGTTCCGACAGTCGAACGTGGATTTCTATTAGTGGATTTTTGATCGATGGAGACAGCAGGCGATAGACCTTCTATGAAATCAACATCCGGCTTATCCATCTGGCCAAGAAATTGGCGGGCGTAGGCCGATAGAGATTCGACGTAACGACGTTGACCCTCTGCAAATATGGTGTCAAAGGCCAAACTCGATTTTCCCGAGCCAGAGAGCCCTGTAAAGACGATAAGCGAATCACGAGGAAGATCGAGTGAGACATCCTTGAGGTTATGTTCGCGCGCTCCACGAACGACAAGCTTCTCAATACTCACCCTAGACACCCGCTTCTTCCATAGATCGAAGTTCTTTCTTTAAAATTCGAATCTCGTCACGAAGTTTTGCAGCAACTTCAAATTGGAGATCTGCAGCCGCAGCACGCATCTGATCAGTGAGAGAGCCTATCAAGGCGACTAAATCTTTGCGCGGTAGAGAGATCACTCCTTTGGCATTGAATCCTACGGAGAGACCTTCACCACTTCGTTTACCCGTCTTACCCTCACTTGCCAGAAGCTCTGATGTATCTTGGCTCTCGCGAGTGATGAGATCGGTAATATCTGCAATCTTTTTACGTAATGGCTGCGGATCTACACCACGTTCAAGGTTATAGGCAATTTGCTTGGCTCGACGACGGTTAGTCTCATCAATGGCAAGTGCCATGGATCGAGTGATGTTATCGGCATACATGTGAACCTCACCCGAGACATTTCGCGCAGCGCGGCCAATCGTCTGAATCAGCGATGTTGCAGAACGCAGGAAGCCTTCTTTGTCGGCATCAAGAATTGCTACCAGTGATACTTCAGGAAGATCTAAACCTTCACGCAAGAGGTTGATTCCTATTAATACGTCGTATTCTCCAGTGCGCAGTTCACGAAGAAGTTCAACGCGACGCAAGGTATCTACTTCAGAGTGTAGGTAGCGAACACGAACCCCGCGCTCTTGGAGATAGTCAGTCAGATCCTCTGACATCTTCTTAGTCAGAGTTGTCACAAGAACGCGTTCGTTCTTTGCTGATCGTGTATTGATCTCCTCAAGTAGATCGTCGATCTGCCCCTTGATTGGTTTGATTATGATTGCCGGATCGACAAGTCCGGTAGGGCGAATAACCTGTTCGACGACATCTCCCCCAACCTTCTCCATCTCATACTTACCTGGGGTTGCTGAGAGATAGATCGTCTGACCGATGCGTTCAAGAAATTCAGGCCACTTCAGTGGTCGGTTATCAAGTGCACTTGGCAATCTGAAACCATGTTCAACCAGGGTGCGTTTTCTAGAAGCATCACCTTCATACATCGCACCTATCTGCGGAACCGTAACGTGGCTCTCATCGATAACCAGGAGAAAATCATCTGGGAAGTAGTCAAGAAGGCAATGAGGGGCTGAACCAGGAGCGCGATCGTCAAGGTGACGTGAGTAGTTTTCGATACCAGAACAAAAACCGAGTTGTTCCATCATCTCAATATCAAATGTTGTCCGCATGCGTAAACGTTGAGCTTCGAGTAATTTACCTTGTTTCTCAAAGAGGTTGAGCTGAACCTGAAGCTCATCTTGAATATCACCAATTGCTCGTTTCATGGTCTCAGGGCTGGCTGCATAATGTGTCGCTGGAAAGATATGGACCTGATCTTCGTCGCGAATGATCTCTCCGGTGAGCGGATGCAGAGTCATGATCTTTTCAATCTCATCGCCAAACATCTCGATTCGAATAGCAAGTTCCTCATATACGGGGATTATCTCAACAGTATCTCCACGAACGCGGAATGTCCCACGTTCGAAAGCCATATCGTTTCGCTTATATTGAATATCCACGAATTTACGTAACAGAACATTTCGATCAATGGAATCTCCTACTTTGATGGGAATCATGCGATCGATGTATTCCTGTGGAGTGCCAAGACCATAAATACAA
>JBJTKU010000104.1:0-8489 GCA_046096605.1 Candidatus Planktophila sp.
GATCGTAAAACCGATAGCTAAATTCAAACCCACGGTTATTAGGGTGCTCTTCATATCAGCGCCGTATCTCTTTCCAATAACGAGGATTGCGCCGAAGAGGCCAAAGACAGCACCAGATACTCCAATCGAGTAACCATTAACTGGCAAGAAATACGCCGATGTAAGGGATCCCACCAGAAGTGAGATGAAAAAGATTGCTAAGAATTTACTCTTACCAAGAATTGACTCGATCTGGGTTCCCAGTGAATGCAACGCCAACATATTAAAAGCTAAGTGGTAGGGAAGATCGCTTGTTTGATCATGCATCAACGCCACGGTAAAGAGGCGATACCACTGACCACTGTTCTCAAGTCCTGCCAATGGTGGCAAGAAAAAGTTATTGATGAGTAATGGGTCAATTTTCTGCCAGAGAAAAAATGCGCAGATAATTGTGATCAAGCTTAACGTTGCAGAACGGTAAGCCTTCATAAGAAATTACTTATGCAACAGTGAGGCTATTGATAACAACATCTTTGACTGGCTTGTCACCAGGGCCAGTCTTCGTCTTAGCAATTGCATCAACAACGGCTTGGCTTGCAGCATCCTTTACCTCGCCGAATATTGAGTGGCGGCGGTTAAGGTGTGGTGTTGGAACCACTGTTATAAAGAATTGGGAACCATTTGTATTTGGCCCTGAGTTAGCCATTGCCAATAGGTATGGGCGATCAAATAAGAGTTCACCGTGGAACTCATCTTCAAATTTATATCCAGGATCTCCGAAGCCTTTGCCCATAGGACAGCCGCCTTGAATCATGAAGCCGTCGATGACGCGGTGGAAGATAAGACCGTCGTAAAAGTTTCCAGTCTTCTTTGCACCTGTTGACATGTCGGTGTATTCCTTGGTGCCGGTTGCCAGACCAATAAAGTTTGCAACAGTCTTTGGTGCTTGGTGTTCAAACATTTCAATAACGATGTCACCGAGATTTGTGTGGAGAGTTGCAGTTGTCATAGTCGATACCGTTCTAGATGAAGGAGTTGGATATATGTAATAAATAAAGGAGTGGAGACCAGTTTTACTGGCTCCACAATTAAATTTGTGGAGACCAGGGGAATCGAACCCCTAACCCCCGCCTTGCAAAGGCGGTGCTCTACCAATTGAGCTAGGTCCCCGTATTAGAACGGGTGGGCCTAGGTGGACTTGAACCACCGACCTCTTCCTTATCAGGGAAGCGCTCTAACCAGGCTGAGCTATAGGCCCGCAAGCGAAATTGCTTTCGTATGCGGTAAGGCGCCAAGGTTACTTGAAATTGATCAAGTCGCCAAAACGGCCCCTATAACTTCAGGCGTGAAGACTACTGCTTTTCCTCAGAAATCTCATCTTCGCCGTTACGCGTCACTGACAAGAGGCTGACACCTTCGTCGAGATTGACCAAGCGAACACCCATTGAGTCGCGACCGGTCTGGCGGACTTCGGCAGCTGGTGTGCGCATGACAGTTCCAGCAGAAGTGATTGCGAGGACTTCATCGCTATCTGAGATAACAAGTGCACTTACCAACGAACCGCGTGAACCTTCATCGATCTTTGCCGCCTTGATACCAATACCGCCGCGGCCTTGCAGGCGGTACTCCTCAACGGGAGTCTTCTTTCCATACCCGCCATCGGTTGCGGTAAATACAAATGATTGTGCATTTGTTGAGTTGATACGTGACATAGAAAGTAATTGATCGCCTTCGCGGAATTTCATACCAATAACGCCGCTTGTTGAGCGTCCCATTGGTCGAAGTGATTCATCATCTGAAGAGAAGCGTAATGACATTGCCCTTTTTGAAACCAGCAACAACTCATCATCTTTATCAACGAGTGCTGCAGCAACAACTTCATCGCCTGGTTTCAGTGTGATTGCGATAAGTCCGCCGCTGCGTGGTGAATCATATTCACTCAGTGCAGTCTTCTTAACAAGACCGTTCTTTGTAGCCAGAACCAGATATGGAACCACGTCATACGACTTAAACCATAGAACTTCTGCGATTCGCTCTTCTGGTTTAAATGCCAGAAGGTTTGCAACATGCTGTCCGCGAGCATCACGTCCAGCATCTGGTAATTCGTGAACTTTGGCGCGATAGACGCGGCCTTCATTAGTAAAAAAGAGCAACCAGTCATGGGTGGATGCAACAAAGAAATGATCGACGATGTCATCTTGTTTAAGGGCTGCACCCTTTACTCCACGGCCACCGCGGCGCTGTGATTTATATAAATCAGCATTAGTGCGCTTTGAGTATCCGCTATGTGTAATGGTGACAACAACATCTTGATCTGGAATGAGATCTTCGGCTGAGAAATCACCTTCACTGGCAACTAGTTGTGTGCGGCGATCATCGCCATATTTAGCAACAAGATCTTCTAGCTCTGTCTTGATAATTTCGCGCTGCTTAGATTCAGAGGCCAAGATCGCATTGAGTTCGACAATGTCTGCCATAAGGCCGTCGTATTCATCGTTGATCTTTTGCCGCTCAAGTGCTGCGATACGGCGCAACTGCATATCCAAAATGGCATTTGCTTGAATCTCATCAACATCTAGAAGTTTCATCAACCCTGTGCGAGCTTCTTCTGGAGTTGTAGATGCGCGAATCAAAGCGATGACAGCATCAAGTGCATCGAGAGCTTTAAGGTAGCCCTTCAATATATGTGCGCGCTTTTCTTTCTCAGATAAGCGGTATTTGGTGCGGCGAACAATAACTTCAACCTGGTGTTCAATATAGAACTTAATAAATTCATCAAGACGCAGTGTGCGGGGAACACCATCTACAAGTGCCAACATATTTGCACCGAAGGTATCTTGTAATTGAGTCTGCTTATAAAGGTTGTTGAGAACCACCTTTGGAATAGCGGTATTTTGTAGAACAATAACGAGACGTTGACCGAGGCGTTCATTGCCTTCATCGCGTACATCTGCGATGCCTTTGACTTTGCCATCTTTAACAAGTTCTGCAATTTTAAGGGCTAGGTTGTCTGGGTTTACTTGATAGGGAAGTTCTGTAACCACAAGACATGTGCGCTTATTGATCTCTTCAACATTTACAACCGCACGCATTGTGATTGAGCCACGGCCTGTGCGATATGCCTCTTCGATGCCAGTACGGCCAACAATAAGAGCCTTGGTTGGGAAATCTGGACCTTTAACAATCTTGATCATCTCGTTAAGCATCTGCTCAGATGGCATATCTGGATTTTCAAGTGCAAAGAAAACTGCTTGTGAAATTTCACGCAAATTATGAGGTGGGATATTTGTCGCCATACCCACGGCAATTCCAGCGCTTCCATTAACAAGAAGATTGGGGAAACGACTTGGTAGAACAACTGGCTCTTGTGAGCGGCCATCGTAGTTAGGAACAAAGTTGACGGTATCTTCATCGATATCGCGCATCATCTCCATCGCGATAGGTGAAAGGCGCGCTTCTGTATAACGCATAGCTGCCGCTGGATCGTTTCCAGGAGATCCGAAGTTTCCATTGCCATCAACAAGTGGGTAGCGCAGAGACCATGATTGAGCTAAACGAACAACAGTGTCATAGATAGCGCCATCACCGTGTGGGTGATAGTTACCCATCACATCGCCAACGATGCGAGAGGATTTGTAGTAACCCTTATCTGGGCGATAACCAGCGTCATACATGGCATATAAGACGCGGCGGTGAACTGGTTTTAAACCGTCGCGAACATCTGGAAGTGCGCGACCAACGATGACAGACATCGCGTAATCAAGATAGCTGCGCGCCATCTCCACTTGGAGATCAATTGTTTCAACACGGTCAAAGTCATCCCCGGGATTTTCCATAGCAGTACGATCCTCAGGATTTTTGTCTTTATCTTTAGCCATTAGATATCCAAGAACCTAACATCTTTAGCGTTGCGCTGAATAAACGCGCGGCGTTGTTCAACATCTTCACCCATAAGAACTGAGAAGAGATCATCTGCGGCCGCTGCATCTTCGAGGGTTACTTGAATTAAAACTCGATGCTCAGGGTCCATAGTTGTATCCCAGAGTTCTTTCGCTGGCATTTCACCTAAACCTTTAAAGCGTTGGATTCCATCATCTTTTGGAAGACGCTTTCCGGCTTCAAGTCCAATCTTGATCATCCCATCGCGTTCGCGATCACTAAATGCGTATTCAACTGGGTCTTTGCCGCTCCACTTTAATTTATAGAGCGGTGGTTGAGCCAGATATACATAACCGTTCTCGATTAATGGGCGCATAAAGCGGAAGAGTAAAGTCAGAAGCAGTGTACGGATATGTTGACCGTCAACATCAGCATCTGCCATCAAAATAATTTTGTGATAGCGAAGCTTTTGAATATCAAAATCATCATGGATGCCTGTACCAAGTGCTGTTATCAGCGCTTGGACTTCGTTGTTCTGCAAGACGCGATCGATCCGAGCTTTTTCTACATTAAGAATCTTTCCGCGGATTGGCAAGACAGCCTGGTTACGTGAATCGCGCCCACCTTTTGTAGAGCCACCCGCTGAATCACCTTCAACAATATAGAGCTCGCACTTTTCTGGGTCTGTCCACTGGCAGTCGGCAAGTTTTCCTGGCATGCCGCGGCCTTCCAGCAAACCTTTGCGATTGCGGCTTAAATCGCGGGCTTTTCGCGCTGCTACTCGGGCGGCAGCTGCATCAATACTCTTTCGCACAATTTCTTTTCCTTCTGCAGGGTTTGTCTCAAACCACTGAGTAAGAAATTCGTTTACTGCTTTTTGGGTAAATGACTTGGCTTCTGTATTTCCAAGTTTGGTTTTGGTCTGTCCTTCAAATTGTGGCTCGGCTAGCTTTACAGAGACGATTGCAGTAAGTCCTTCACGGACATCATCACCGGTAAGTCGGTCTTCTTTCCTCTTAATAAACCCTTGTTCTTCACCAAACTTATTTACAATGGAGGTTAACGCGGTACGAAAACCTTCTTCATGTGTTCCGCCTTCGTGGGTATGGATTGTATTTGCGAAGGTATAGACAGATTCTGAGAAACCTGTATTCCACTGCATCGCCACTTCGAGGCTGATTTTGAGTTTTTTATCTTCAGCTTCGAAATTAATAATGGACTTATGTTGTTCGCCTCGTGTTGAGTTGAGATGTTTTACAAAATCTGCGATTCCTCCTTGGTATTGATATCGAGCAGCAAGGGGTTCACCTTTATCGTCAACATGTCCTGGGCGAAGATCTGTCAAAGTCAGGGTGAGGCCGCGGTTGAGAAATGCCATTTCGCGAAAACGTGTTGAGAGAATTTCAAATGAAAAATCTGTTGTCTCAAAAATTTGATCATCTGGCCAAAATTGAACAGTGGTTCCGGTCTGAGTAGATGTTTCACCTTTTTCAACTGGTGCATTTGGCACGCCGATTTTGTAACTTTGGCGCCAAACAAAACCATCGCGGTGAACTTCGACAGCTAGATCAGAACTAAGGGCGTTGACAACCGAAACACCAACTCCGTGAAGGCCGCCGGATACTGAGTAGCCACCATCTCCAAACTTTCCACCTGCATGCAAGACTGTAAGAACAACCTCGAGCGCTGGCTTCTTCTCAACCGGGTGGATATCGACTGGAATTCCGCGGCCATTATCTACAACCTTGACCGATCCATCTTCCATAAGAGTCACATGTACTTCTGTGCAATATCCAGCCAGGGCTTCATCAACTGCGTTATCGACGATTTCATAGACCAAGTGGTGGAGGCCGCGTTCGCCGGTCGAGCCGATATACATACCGGGGCGCTTGCGGACAGCTGCTAAACCCTCAAGGACGGTGATCGAACTGGCGTCGTATCCGCCATTTTTCTCGCTCACATGAGGCTCCTTCATATTCGCTTGCTGGCCGCTATGGGGCTATTAAGGGGGAAATCCTTAAAAGCAGGGCGAAATCCTATCGTGGAATTGAAATAGGGAAAGACCAAATAAGCCCTAGGGTGGGGATTAGACCCTCGATCTCGCGCGGGGTGAGGGTACCTATTAGCCGTAGGTATCTCGAGGCCCTCTAGCGCCTCGGATTGTGCGGATCCCTCTCTTCCATGAAGGGCCGGTTGGGCCGGTAAAGCGCAAGGATTCAACAAGGGCGCCTGGAGCGCTCGACGAAATTGTTGTGACGAGCTGATCGTGGATCGCTTGTAATTGTGTGGCCCATGCAGTCGATGAACATTGAATGAGAAGAACGCCATCAAGAATTGAGATCGGTGTGGTGTGGGTTGCGATATCGCTACCAACAATTTTCTCCCATTGTGCAAAGAGGTTTCCTTCAGCTAAACCTGACTCCCATTGTCTATCTGCAACAAGATCGGTTAAGACTTCGCTAATGAGTGTGGGGTCTCCTGGCGATGAACTTCGTTCTATTGGATCTTTCTTAACTTTTTTAACAAATCCTGTTTTATAGTTTCGGAATAATTCGAGTGCAAGATCTACTTTCTTTGAACTCATAGTGCACCTTCTTGACGCTGTACTTTTCCTGGTGTGACATAGAAGCGCTCTGTTTGTAAATCGGTAGGTAGGTCGCTTTCAACAGCTGCAGTGATAAAAGTTTGCTCAGCTAATTGTGTGATTGCAACGAGTTGTATACGGCGAATTGCGTCTAGTTCGGCGAAAATATCATCGAGAATGAGTATTGGAGAGGATCCTTCATCGCGTAATAATGTGAAGGAGGCTATTCGTAAGGAAATTGCCATCGACCAAGATTCACCGTGGCTGGCATAGCCTTTTGCTGGAAAATCGCCAAGGTGAAGATGAAGATCATCGCGGTGTGGTCCAACCAGGCCTACCCCACGTTCAATCTCGTTGCGCGCAACCTCGCCTTGTTTTGCTGTTAACACAGCCACATTATTCTCGATATTTGTTGTTAAACCTTCGGTGGAAGATTTATAAGTGATAGATGCTGTCTTTACCTCATTAAGTTTTGCATAGTGCTCACCAACATACGGGTTAAGTTTTTCAACTAAAGAAATTCGCTCTGCGGTTAAAGTTGCACCTAATGTAATAAGTTGTTGCGTCCATGGTGCTAGCGAGCTTTCTGGAGCGCGAGTTTTTAATAAAGTATTTCTTTGGCGTACAACGCGATCGTAATCAGAGATAACTCCGGCAAGGCGTGGTGTGCGGGTTATTAGTAATTTATCTAGGAAATCCCGCCGACCATTTGGGTCGCCGCGAACAAGATCTAGATCTTCGGGGGAGAAATAAACAACATTGAGGACGCCAAGTATGTCGCGTTGTGATTTTGTGGGGTTCTGATTAAGGCGAGCGCGATTTGCTTTATTGCTATTTATCTCTAGATCAACAGTAAGAGTGCGCCCTTCGTTGACGATCTCTGCCCGGATAATTGCCTGATCGAGTTCGCGGTGGATTAATGGAGCGTTAGTGGAGACACGGTGAGATGAAAGAAAACTGAGATAGATCAGAGCTTCTGCAATATTGGTTTTACCACAACCATTGTCGCCGATAAAAGTTTGCACCCCAGGTGTAAAAGAAAGCTCAAGGTTTTCATATGAACGGAAATTGGAAAGTGATAACTTCTTAAGATGCATATCGCATAGGCATGAGAAGGTAGCGGTAATTTTCTACAACGCCTCCGGTGGCCTCATTCTTACCCATCAAGATTGCTGGCTTGTTTGATCCTGTAAAAGAAATTTGCACAAACGGTGTTCCAACGGCTTGTAGGCCGTCACTAAGAAATGTTGGGTTAAATGCAATAGAGATTGGTTCGCCGGTGAGCAAAATATCTATTGCTTCTGTGGCTTGTGCCTCTTCTCCAGCGCCGGCTTCAAGAGAGACGGTGGTTCCATTAAATTCCAGGCGTAGTGGAACGGTTTTATCGGTAACTAAAGCTACGCGTCGTACAGAATCTAAGAAGGGTGCAACTTCAACAACCGCTGTTGAGATGACGTTTTGATCCAGAAGATGACGATACGGAGGAAAGGTGCCGTCCAACATGCGCGATGTCATTGTTTTTCCAGAGCCCGCAAAGCCAGCAAGGCGGTCGTTGCTGGTAGCCGGTGCTAATGAAAGTGAAACTTCTTTTGAACTTGCTAGCGCTTTAGCCGCTTCTGCAATTGTGCGACCGCGTAACAAGGCAGTTGTTGATACACCAGGTTGTGATGGGTTCCAGTTAAATTCTCGGACTGCCAATCGGTAGCGGTCTGTTGCAGCTAATGTGACTTTATCTTCAGTTATCTCAACATGCACACCTGTCAGGGTTGGAAGTGAATCATCGCGCCCTGCAGCAACTGCAACTTGTGCGACGGCTTGTGCGAATGTATCGCTTGAGACAACACCTGTACTTTCTGGAAGTTCTGGGAGATGTGGGTACTCATCAATTGAAAGTGTCGGTAAAGTGAATTTGGCGGAACCAGATGTCACATGAACGCGTGTGCCATCTAGCGCGATTGTGATTGGCTTATTTGGAAGCGAGCGACAGATTTCGGCAAGGAGTTTTCCTGGGACTAACACTTTTCCTTTAACAACAATATCTGCCGCA